>QMLL01000275.1 GCA_003646715.1 Deltaproteobacteria bacterium | reverse complement strand
CTCTCGATCACCCGCGATTCCAGCACAGTGCCCTGTACTGAAGGCCATTTTTTGCTAGCTCCTCCCCGCATTATAAAGCAAACCCCAATGACAATGAAAAAGATACCTGCTGCCAGGGCCCCATCCAGTGTCCTGAAAGATCCTGCCACATCACCACGTCAGCCTGAATGATTTTTACCTTTCCGACAAAAGTCTTGCCCGAGTAAGTCACATGCCCTTCGCTTCGCACTTTGCCATTGGGATGGTCGCATTCAACAACCCAGTACACGGTATTGCCTTCTACACGGTTATCAATAACCTCACATCCGGCACAACCTTCTATGGGCCCTTTCTGCGGAGCAGGATTGTCCTTTGTGATGCAAAATGTTTGAATTTGAGGTGGGAGTTGCATTGGCATGTCCGGGATTTTCATCAACACCTTTATTTGCCACTGGCCTTCCTTCAGGTCGAGAGCTGCTGCATGGAATGCCCCCCAGAGATGCGAAAGATAATACCAAAAAAACAATTAACACCGTTTTCCTGCACATCTTACCTTCCTTTCTCCCCTTTGGGTTGACAGTTTACATTTCATGAATCTTTCTCTAGAATTTTACATAATAATCGTATAGAATATGTAATTATGTCAAGTCCCATGTCGTTAAGGGGGGTAGTTATGGCAGAAGTACAGGTTTCCATTACGTCATTGACCGGTAAGCAGAGGGCCTTTCTTCTTTTGTCCGGGATTGCGCTGGTTGTCGAGAAAAGAAATGCTCAAAAAATATGAGAACGCTTACAGGCCCAAAGTGGAGTATACTGTGGACGGTCAAAAGTATACATTCTGGGCAAGCTCAGCAGGGAGTGGATACAAAGATAAGGTGGGCAGCAAAGTTAAGGTCAACTATGATCCTCGAAACCCTTCGAAAGCCTGGCTTGCCGGCAAAAAAGAGTTGTTGTTCCCCGCTATCATGGGAATTTGTGGGCTTATTGCCATTGCATTGGGATTTATTGCCCCGTCAAAGAGATAGATACAGACTCAGGGTACACGAAAAGCCCTGTGGTCAAGAAGTGAAGTGCCCTTTTTGCGTAAATTGACAGTGTCTCTTCCATAGATCTGAAAAATGCCTCGATTCCTCCACTAAGTTTCTGTATGGCATGAGTATAATTTACGATTTGTACATATTATTCTCTCTTGATCTATGGGAGTATTCAGCATAAAATAAAAAATATAAATTATGCTGGAGGATAGCATGAGAACTACTATAACTCTGGATGAAAAATTGGTTAGTGAGCTTGTAAAACTGTCGGGAGCGAAAACAAAGACGGCAGCTGTTGCATCAGCAGTTAGGGAACAGATCAGACGAGTAAAGCTCAAGAAGTTGTCAGAACTCTTAGGTAGCATTGATTTCGACGAGGAACTGGTTGAGGGGGCAGATTCTCTGGATATGAAGCGGGTCCACCGGCTGGAACGTGGCGGGAGAAAAAATGCAAAGCAAGGCTGAACACGTATTGGTGGATACTTCCGTGTGGATAAGTGCATTCAGGGGCAAGTCTTCAAAAATAGTAGATCTTACCAGAAAATTACTGGACGAGGACCGGATTGTCACCTGTGGTCCGGTCATTTTGGAGCTCAGACGTGGATTGCGCTCGAGAGATCGAAACCGAGTTCTTCCCCTGTTTGATGCGTTGATACGGCTTGGCTTTGATGAAAATTTGTGGGACAGTGCCGGTGATTTGGATGCCTCACTGCGGCGGAAGGGCATAACGATTCCACCAATGGATATTTTGATAGCCCAGGTATGTCTCCATCACAAAGTTCCCCTTTTTACTCTGGGTGAACATTTCAGGTATGTGCCAGGTATAAAGTTATTTACAGCACATGAATAGATACCTTAATGGAAGAGACTCTATTTATACACGTTGAGGATAGAAATTTTTGTGTGAAAATTAGATAATCCGGCTGGTGAGAGATCATCTCCCCCATCAGCCGAATATTTAATGGTTAGAACCTATAAGAAATTCCTCTTTTACTACCACCAGGCGACGTCAAAGCGGTCAAGATTCATTACCTTGTTCCATGCAGCCACGAAGTCTCGTACGAACTTTTCCTGATTATCATTCTGGGCGTAGAACTCTGAGAGTGCTCGCAACTGAGAATTGTACCCGAAGACCAGGTCTACACGAGTAGCTGTCCACTTAAGCTCACCGCTAGAACGATCTCGTCCCTCGAAAAGGTTGTCCGAAACGGGTTTCCACTCTATACTCATGTCGAGAAGGTTCACGAAGAAGTCATTGGTAAGCGACCCCGGTCGGTCTGTAAAAACACCATCTTTTGATTTTCCATAATTTGCGTTTAGCATGCGCATCCCGGCTACCAGAACCGTCATTTCGGGAGCGGTCAGAGTCAACAGCTGGGATCGATCCAAAAGCAGTCGCTCTGCAAGTATGTTGCAGCCGCTCCTGATGTAGTTTCTAAAGCCGTCGCCAATGGGTTCAAGTACAGAAAATGAGCGAGCATCTGTCTGTTCTTGTGAAGCATCAACGCGTCCGGGGGTAAAAGGAACTTCTATGTCATATCCTGCATTTTTCGCAGCCTGTTCCACTGCTGCACAGCCACCAAGAACGATAAGATCTGCCAGAGAAACCTTTTTACCGTCTGAAGCCGAATTGTTAAAGTCTTCTTGAATCTTTTCGAGTGTCTGTAATACCTTCGCCAGCTGGGCGGGTTGGTTGACCTCCCAGTCCTTTTGTGGAGCGAGACGTATGCGAGCTCCGTTGGCTCCACCACGTTTGTCGGAACCCCGGAAAATAGATGCCGATGACCAGGCCGTATACACAAGTTCCGGGATTGAAAGATTTGATGCCAAGATCTTTGCTTTAAGCTCTGCGATGTCTCCTGAGTCAATCAGTTTGTGATCAACAGTTGGTAGTGGATCCTGCCAGAGAAGATCTTCTTCTGGGACTTCCGGGCCAAGATATCGTGATTTGGGTCCCATGTCGCGATGTGTCAGTTTAAACCAGGCTCGTGCAAACGCGTCAGCAAATTCATCGGGATTTTCCAAAAATCTCCGGGCTATTGGTCCATAGGTTGGATCCATCCTGAGCGCCAGGTCAGTGGTGAACATGATGGGAGCGTGTCGCTTTGATGGGTCATGGGCGTCTGGAACAAGGTTCGCTGCTTCTGGATCAGTCGCAACCCACTGCCAACCTCCACCTGGGCTCTTTTCCAGGCTCCAATCGTATTTGAAAAGGGTCTCAAGGAAGCTGTTATCCCACTTGGTTGGTGTTGGTGTCCATGCCCCTTCCAAACCACTACTAATCGTATCGGGGCCTTTCCCTGTACCAAAAGTATTTTCCCAGCCAAGCCCCTGTTCCTCAATAGGTGCAGCCTCCGGCTCAGGGCCAACGTATTTTTCGGGATCAGCGGCGCCGTGGGTTTTCCCGAATGTGTGTCCACCAGCAATAAGAGCGACCGTTTCTTCATCATTCATTCCCATGCGTCTGAAAGCCACACGAATATCGTTGGCTGCGGCAAGCACGTTCGGTTCACCATTTGGTCCCTCAGGATTGACATAAATCAGGCCCATCTGTGTGGCAGCGAGAGGGCTTTCAAGTTCTCGATCGCCTGTGTGGCGTTTGTCCCCGAGCCACTCGCTTTCTGGCCCCCAGTATATGTCTTCTTCGGGTTCCCAGGCATCCACTCTGCCTCCACCAAACCCAAAGGTTTTGAATCCCATTGATTCAAGGGCACAGTTCCCGGCAAGAATCATCAGGTCAGCCCATGAAATCTTATTTCCGTATTTCTTTTTAATTGGCCAGAGCAGGCGACGAGCCTTGTCGAGGTTGACATTGTCAGGCCAGCTATTTAATGGTGCAAAACGCTGGTTGCCGGTAGATGATCCACCTCGACCATCCAGAAT
>QMLL01000274.1 GCA_003646715.1 Deltaproteobacteria bacterium | reverse complement strand
CTGTTATTCTTCGATTGCAGGTAGGGCAGACTGTTACAACGAAATCTGCCGGGTTTTCCGATATTACTTTTATGAGTTTATTTTCAAGGTCCGCTGCAACTTTTTCATTTCCACTCACAGAAGCAGCAAATCCACAGCATTCCTGGGATTCTGGTACTACCGTGCAGTATCCAATAGCGTTCATGAGGTCAATAGCAGAAAGTCCGATCTCCGGTTTCAAATACTGGGTTGTACATCCGACGAAAAAAAGTGCCTTCCCCTTCGAATCCGGGGATGGAATTTCAGGTTTTATCCTGGATTTTAGCGGTCTTGCACCAGAGGTTAGCCTTTCATCAAATAGCAAAGAAAAAGGATAACGAAGCCTGATCCCACTTTCCGCCGGCACCACACGTTCAAGGTATTCGAACACCGAGATATTGTCCAGTTTTAGCGCCGATTCAAGGAATCGTGAATTTTTAAAAACATGCCCCCACAGATTCTTGGAAGAAACGCGAGACTTGGAATAGTAATTAAGAACAGCTCGAAAATTCCTGATTATAAGTTCTGTATCAACATTGTTGGGGCAGTTCTCTTTGCAGGCGAGGCATAATAGGCAATTATTTATAATTTTTTCCAGCCCTTTGCCCTCACAAACTTCATTTCTTAAGAAAGCCTCGGCAAGTGCTATCTTACCCCTGGCAACCCCCTGTTCTCTTTTGGTGACCTGAAAAACTGGACAAACGCTCTGGCAAGCACCACATCGGGCACATTTTGATGCTTCTGTTTCAATTTCTCGGATAAGCCTAGAATGCAATGAATTTGATTTCACGCAACCTTGTCAGGTCAGATTTTATAGTGCTGTGTTGGAGTGAAAAAATCCTTGGCCGTGCACCCGCCTTCGAGCCGGTTACAACTATGAGGTCGTTACCACGGTCGGTAAGGCTAGAGTCAACCATGACACAGACCGCAATACTTACCGCTGCTTCCTCCCGGACCTGACGGGGTTCGTATCCGTCTGTTGCATGGTGTCCAGCTATCCTTCCGTGGTCCCGGGCCCTCAAAGGTAACCCGACGCCCTCAGGAGGGAATTCGACCCCGCATAAGCGGATTTCGGGTTACAGGGCACCGCTAGCTCCCCGTCTAGCACGGCCAAGGCAATGTTTTTTTGCCTTTCATGGACTTTAACCACTTAACACTTTTGATAGATTAAGGCAATCTGAATTTTCATTATTTAGCCGGTAGGAAATAAACTGTAGGTTTTCAATATTTCGGCGCCCCTAGGCTAAAGTACCACCTGAAAAAAGCCGGTCCCCAGTAAAGATAGCAAAGAGCTCCCATGGCCAGAAAAGGCCCAAAAGGTAGCATGGTGGTAAGTCCTTCCTTTTTTCGAAACATCATTCCTATTCCAACAATGCTACCGACCAGAGACGCAAACAGCACCGTAAACAGAACGCCGGGCCACGCAGTGTAGGCTCCTATCATGGCTATCAACTTAACATCTCCTCCACCAAGGCCTTCTTTCCCTCTGATAATGTAGTAAATAAAGGACAAGAGCCAGAATGATCCGCCACCGGCCAGCAGTCCGATAAGGGATGCTTTCCAAGTGAGCATACCCGTCAAAACGCTTCCCAGGAAGGCAAAAGGGATGCCGGGCAAAGACAGAACATCGGGAATGGTCATAGTCTCCAGGTCAATGAAAGTAATGGCAATGAGCAAACATATAAAAGTAAACTCAACAAAAAAGATAGGCTGGATACCAAGACGTCTGAAAGTGGCGAGGCAAAAAACCCCTGTTATCAACTCCACCAGGGGATAGCGTGGTGAGATTACAGCACCACAATTTGCACATTTTCCTCGCAGCCAGATATAGCTTAGAAGTGGAATATTATGCCATGGTTTTATAACCGTTCCGCAAAAAGGGCAGCTGGACGGGGGTTTAACAATTGATTTTCCGGCCGGTAGTCGATAGATCACCACGTTCAGAAAACTGCCAACTACGGTCCCGAAAACGAAAGCCAGGATGTTAAACGGTAAAAAGTGAGAATAACTCAAGGTCTAGTCCTGCTGATCTTCTTCTTTGAGCTTAAAACCACATTTAGCGTTAGGACACGCCAGAAAATTACCTTCCTTTTTGCTATATTTTTCAACCAGGAACGGGTAACCGCACTCCGGGCATTCTCTTTTCACGGGTTTATTCCAGATTACGAACTTACATTTCGGATAACGACTGCATCCGTAAAATCGGCGCCTGTTTCTCGATACCCTTTCCACCAGCTCACCATCACATCCATCTTCCGGGCAAGGAATCCCAGTAGGGATGGGCCTGGTGTTCTTGCACTTCGGATAGTTTTCACAGGCTAAAAACGCCCCTCCGTACCTGTTTTTCTTTATCAGAAAGTGGCCTCCGCATTTTTCACATATCTGATCCGTCTTCACGGGTTTATCATTTGCTTTTCCGCTATCTTTATCGATAGACTTCGTGAATTTACACTCCGGATAACCACTGCAGGCCAGAAACGTTCCAAACCTGCCTCTTTTAACCACAAGTGGTTTTCCGCAAACTTCGCATTTTTCCTGGGTTTCTTCATCTTTCAAAGCTACAATCATGCCCTTATCGTTTCTGATGTAATCACAGGTATTTTGACACTTAGGATAAGTGCTACAAGCAAGGAATGGCCCGTTTCTACCCCATTTTATGTTCATCTTGTTACCACACTGATCACATATAATCTCTGTTGGAATCCCCTCTCTGCGGAGGTCTTTCATCTTTTCCTGGGCTTCTTCCAGGCTAGATTCAAAACTGTCATAGAACATCTTTAAGACAGCGAGGTAATTTAGCTTTCCTTCTTCTACCTTATCAAGACTCTCTTCCATTTCAGCGGTGAATTTTACGTTGAAAATATTGGGGAAATTTTCCACCAGGAGATCATTTATCAGGAATCCCAGTTCCGTGGGACGAAAACGCATATTTTCTCTAACCACGTACTCTTTTTCCTGTATGGTCGAAAGAATTGTGGCGTAGGTACTTGGTCGTCCAATACCTTTTTCTTCGAGCTCTTTTACAAGGGTAGCCTCAGAGTACCTGGGAGGCGGTTGTGTAAAATGCTGTTTGGATTCTATCTTAATCAGGTCCAGCTCCGTTCCCTGGGGTAGTTCGGGAAGCCATACATCTTCTTTCCTGCCATTCTTTTCCGCTCCGTTGTCAGTACCTTCAACGTAAACTTTCATAAAACCTTCAAACTTCAGAATAGATCCCACAACTTTTAACGCGAAATCTCCGGCCTTGATTTTGATAGTCGTTTGATCAAACACGGCGGGAGCCATCTGGCAAGCAACGAATCTTTTCCATATAAGTTCGTAAAGGGCTAGCTGATCTTTATCCAGGTAAGGAGCTACCTGGTCGGGAGTTCTGTACACAGAAGTCGGTCGAATAGCTTCGTGAGCATCCTGGACGCCCTTTCTGTTTTTGAATACTCTTGGTCGGGGAGGTATGTATTGTTTCCCCCATTTTTCCCCAATATACTTTCTCGCCTCGTTAACGGCTTCCTGGGAAAGACGGGTGGAGTCAGTTCTCATGTAGGTGATTAATCCTACTTCACCTTCGTCCCCTAGTGCCACTCCTTCGTAGAGCCTCTGGGCGATGCTCATGGTATGGCGAGCCGTGAAGCGAAGCTTCCTTGCAGCTTCTTGTTGCAGGGTGCTAGTTTTGAAAGGCGCCGCAGATTGTCTCTTTCTCTCTTTTTTCTCAACATTATCTACTACGAAAGTGGCCTTCTCAAGTTGTTCCTTATAAGTTTTGGCCTGTTTTTCATTCTTAATTTTTATTTTTTTGTTTTTGTACTGCCACAGGTCGGCAACGATAGTCTCATCCCCCGACTCCGCATCCTTCTTCCTCAGCTCAACTGCCATTGTCCAGTATTCT
>QMLL01000273.1 GCA_003646715.1 Deltaproteobacteria bacterium | reverse complement strand
TGGGAGTAAAGGTAGTTCTTGTTGAGAAGTCTCCTGCCCTGGGAGGGGCACTTCCCCGGTTGTTCAGAACTTATCCGGAATGTGCTTGCTGTCGCATTTATGAGAAGATGCTTGAAGTTATGAATAATCCAGGAATTGATGTTCTAACCTTGGCTGAAGTCTCAAAAGTTGAAAGGAAAAAAGATGGCTTTGTTGCCACAGTTTTGCAGAAGCCGAAATACGTGAATGCCGCTGCATGTATTGCTTGCGGAAAATGTGTCGAAGTGTGCCCCGAAACAGTGAACATCCAGGGAGGTTTTGAATGGGGAGAGCGAAAGGCGATCTACATACCATACCCCCAGGCCGTTCCGTACACGTATACAATTGACGCGGATAGTTGCTTGTTTTTTAGGGATGGTACCTGCAGGGAATGTGAGAAGGTTTGTCCAACTGAGGCCATAAAGCTTGAAGGGGTGGAAGAGAAAAAAGAGCTCGATGTCAGTAATATAATTGTGGCTTCAGGTTTTGACCTGCCGGATGTCTCAATTTTAAATAAGTATGGCTACCAATTGCCCAACGTGGTTACATCTGTTGAATTTGAAAGATTAATGAGTTTAAGTGGGCCTACCAAAGGGAAAGTACTTTGCCCCGGAAATGGTAAACCCCCGGAAAAAATAGCATGGATACAGTGCGTGGGATCGAGAGATACCAGAAATGCTGAGACTTCTCATTGTTCCTCTGTTTGCTGCATGTTCGCGATTAAAGAAGCTATTAACGCTAAGGAATTACTTGGAGAATCTACAGAAACCGATATCTACTTAATGGATGTTCGTTCTTTTGGAAAACATTTTGAGGAGTATGCAAATAGTGCCCAAGAACAGAATGTAAATTTCAAATATACAAGGATACACAGTGTAGTGCCAAAAGCAGATTCGGAAAAGTTAGAGATCATTTATCATAACCATGAAACTGATCAGGTGGAAAAGACCGAATATGATCTGGTCATTTTGTCTACCGGCCTGAGACTAACAGAATCTACCAGGCATTTTCTAAGGGATTTGGGCGTTGATATTGATGTTTCTACCTTTGCAAAAACAGATAGCTTTAATCCGGTAAAGACCACCGTACCAGGAGTGTATGTGTGTGGTTCTGTTGGAGGGCCGAAGGACATAAACGATTCAATGGTTGAAGCCGGTGCTGCTGCCGCCGAGGTTGCAACTGGTTTAGGGCAGCCAGAGGCAATAGGTTCTGGGCTGGAAACGGGAGAAATCGAAGAAGAAACAAGGCTTGGAGTTTTCCTCTGCGATTGCCCGGTATATCAGATTCCGTCTGATCAGATTAAGCCCTTAACCGATAAGGTAACGTCATGTTTCGGCGTAGTGCTGGCAGAATCCGTGGGCACATTGTGTACGGAAAAGGGAAAGGATTTTATTTCTAAGAAGATAAAGGATAACGGGATCAATAGAGTAGTTGTAACCGCATGTGCTTCGACGATTCGGCGTGCAATGTTTGAAGAACTTCTCAAAAAAGAAGGCATTAAGCCAATTATGCTAGAGGTGGTTGATTTGAGTGACCACGTTTCCGATGGTGAAGAGGGCTCAAATAAAGTCAACGTATTCTCACTTGGTGCAGAAATAGAAGAAGCAATATCAAAACTGGTGAAGCTACCTTCAATTCCAGTCAGAAATGTGCCCGTCGTTCCATCTGCTCTCGTCGTGGGTGGAGGAGTCAGTGGTATGACTTACGCCCTGACACTTGCGGATCAGGGTTACGAAGTAGTCCTTGTCGAAAAAAGTGCGAAACTTGGTGGAAGGGCCGATGATTTTCAAACCTGGAATGGAGAGCCGGTAAAATCATATATTGATGGTTTGATTAACGATGTTCAGAAGCACCCAAGGATAAAAATTTATCTTGAAAGTGAAGTAGTCGAAAACAAGGGACACAAAGGCAACTTTGTGTCTGTGATTTCTGATAATAAGACTGGTAAGACGGAAGAGATAAATCATGGTGTTATTCACCTGGCAGTGGGTGCTCAAGAATTTAAGCCTGAAGGGTATTACGGTTACGGTGAAAACCCAAACGTAATGACCCTTTCTGAGTTCCAGACAGAGCTGTCGGATAAGAAAGAAGAATTGTCCAAAATACGAACCGCGGTATTCATTCAATGTGTCGGTTCTAGAGACCAGGATAGACCGTATTGCAGTCGGGTCTGCTGCACCAAAGCAATAATGAGCGCACTTGAGCTGAAAAAAATGAATCCTGATATAAATGTCGTGGTTTTGCACAGGGATATAAGAACTTACGGATTGAAAGAAAGACTGTATCAGGAAGCGCTGGCATCAGGGGTGTTTTTTGTCAGGTATGACAGGGCAACTCCACCGATTGTTGAATCTCAAGGAGACACGCTGGAGGTACGTGTAAAGGACTTTGTGCTGGGTAATGAATTAATTTTCACGGCTGATAGGGTTGTTTTATCCACCGCTACGGTTCCGAACAATACTGAAATTAGCAGAATATTTTCGGTAGACCTGGATGACAACGGGTTTTTTGCTGAATCTCATACGAAGTTGAAGCCCGTGGAATTTTACAATGATGCAATAACTATGAGTGGTAGTGCTCATGCACCAAAATTCCTAGACGAATCTATCGCTCAAGCAAAGGCTGCTGCGGCCAGCGCCATGGGAATTCTCTGCGAGGGTTTTGTTGAAGTCGGTGGCATCGTGGCCGTGGTGGACAAGGGCAAATGTGCTGTGTGTTGCACCTGCGTGAGGACCTGTCCGTTTGATGTCCCAAGGATTGTTGGCGGGGTATCTTTCATTGACGAGGCCCTCTGCAAAGGATGTGGTGCTTGTGTGGCGGAATGCCCGGGGAAAGCTATCTCTCTGATCCAGTACGAGGAGGAAGTTCTACTTGGTAGATGCAGAGCTTGTTTAGCTTAGAAAAGGAGATAATACTATGGGAGAATTCAGTCCCAAGATTGTGGTTTTTAGGTGTCAAAATTGCCCTTCACAAACAAAAGATAGAATGTATTACTCAGGGCTTGGAAATCCTTTCAGCGACTTTTCTGTTATCAATCTCCCGTGTCTTTCAAGGCTTGATATACAACATATTCTGCGAGTAATAGAAGAAGGGGCTGATGGTGTTTTTGTGGTTGGATGTGCCGAAGATAGTTGCATGTACAAAGTAGGTGTTGAGCTAGCGCAGAAGAGGATCAAGTACGTACAGGAAATTTTGAAAAGCATCGGCATGGAAGAGGCCAGGATACAGTTAATTGAAGCTCCGTCGAGCATGGCACTCAAAGTAGCGAATATGCTTAACAAAAAAGTTGAAACTATTCGTGAACTAGGCCCGATATTTGGGAAATAGCACCTTTTTGAAAAACTGAAAGAGGATAAAATGGACGCCATAAAAATTGATTCTTTGACCACCGATCTGAAATACGTGGTTAATGCTTTTTTTGAAAGCGGTACCCTCAGTTGTTACACGTGCAACACCTGTACTGTGGAGTGCCCGGTTAACAAAACCGTTGGCAGGCTGGATCCGCGAAAAATTGTGCGCATGGCTGCTTTTGGAATGAAAGAAGAATTGCTGGGATCCGTGGAACTGTGGTTATGCATGCAGTGCCAAAAATGCACCAACGTGTGTCCGCAGAAGGTGGAACCTGCCTCCGCTATTTATTACTTCAGGAACCTTGCAGTTAAAGAAGGCTTCGTAAGCGGTGAATTTGCTAGAGTTACAGATGAAATTGACGAATATTCGCAGAAACTAAGGCAATATTTTTACTCTTCGGCTTTGATGGCGAAAAAAAACGGGGAACGGTTGAATGTACATGAACTGATCAGCGGAGCCATCAAGGGATTAAATAGCGAATCTGAGACATCTGAAAGCACCGAAAATGGTTTTAAAATTGATAAACTGATGTTCGGT
>QMLL01000272.1 GCA_003646715.1 Deltaproteobacteria bacterium | reverse complement strand
GGCAAAAATTATGAGCGATATTCCGTTTCCGATCCCGTACTCGGTAATTTGCTCACCCAGCCACATGATAAACGCGGTGCCAGCGGTAAGAGTGATCACACAAAGCAACCTGAAACCCCACCCGGGATTTATCACGATCATGGTACCACCCGGACCGGTCATCCCCTCCAGACCAAAGGCAATACCAAAACCCTGGATAGCGCTGAGCAATACCGTTCCATACCTGGTATACTTAACTATCTTTTTCCGCCCGGCGTCTCCTTCCTTTTTAAGAGCATCAAGATACGGGATAACTACCGTTAAGAGCTCCAGGATAATCGAAGCACTAATATAAGGCATAATTCCGAGAGCAAACACCGAAAGGCGCCTCATGGCACCACCGGAAAACATATCAAAAAAGCCAAGCAACGTCCCCTTTGCCTGGGCAAACAGAGCAGCCAGGGCCGCCGCATCGATACCCGGTGTGGGCACATGTACTCCCACGCGGTAGACCGCAAGCAACAAAAACGTAAAAAATATACGCCGCTTAAGCTCCGGAATTTTTCCTATATTTTGAAAACCAGTTATCACCGAAAAAACCTTCCGTTATGTCAATGATCATTAGATCATGGCTTGAAAACTGTACCTATTTAGCTTCGATGAGCTCAACCTGCCCCTGCGCAGCTTCTATCTTCTTCCTTGCACTCTCACTTATCTTGTGCACCTTAACCTTCAAAGGCTTACTTATCTCACCGTCACCAAGGATCTTTACACCATCCAGGATCTTCTTGATAAGACCTTTTTCCTTCAAAGACTCAGGTGTCACCTCAGAGTTCTCTTCAAACTTCTCAAGAGCAGAAACGTTTACAACTGCATAACGTTTCTTAAATCGAGCATTATTGAATCCTCTCTTCGGCACCCTCCGCTGAAGCGGCATCTGGCCGCCTTCAAACCATGGAGGTACACCACCTCCGGAACGAGACTTCTGTCCCTTGTGACCTTTACAAGCAGTTTTGCCATGTCCAGAACCGGGTCCGCGTCCGACTCTTTTTCTCTTGCGCCGCGACCCTTCAACCGGTTTCAATTCGTTTAATTGCATCTCATCTCCCCTATTTTCAAGCCTTTCGAAGATCCGATCTATTCAGCTTCGGTAACCTCAACAAGATGTGACACTTTCTTTATCGCGCCCATAATCTGCGGCGTATCATAAAGTTCCACCACTTTATTCAGCTTCGTAAGCCCCAAGCTTTTCAATATTTTCCGCTGCTTTTCCGGTCTTCCGATACCGCTCCTGACTAACTTTACCTTTATTTTCTTAGCCATATCAAAGAGCTCTCCCTAAAAAATCTACTATGCTCGTATTTCTCTTAAAGTTTTACCCCTGCGCCTGGCAATTTCCTCCGGGCTTCTCAGTTGCATGAGTCCGTCGAAGGTGGCCTTAACAGCATTATGAGGATTTCTGGAACCAATAATCTTGGCCAGAATATTCTGGATCCCCACCGCTTCCATCACGGCACGCACCGGGCCACCGGCAATAACTCCAGTACCTTCTGAGGCAGGTTTTAAGAGAACCTTCGTGGCACCGAGTTTTCCGATAACTTCATACGGTATGGTACCGTTTATGATTGGTACCTCTATCATATTTTTCACGGCCGTTTCATAACCCTTCCTGATGGCTTCAGGAACTTCATGTGCCTTGCCGTGACCATAGCCCACGCGCCCTTGGCCATCACCGACCACCACAATGGCGCTAAAAGAAAATCTTCGGCCACCCTTCACCACCTTGGCAACACGATTAATATGAACTACCTTGTCTATGTACTGTAGTGTGTTGGAATCTACTGACTGCAAGAAACTGCCTCCCTTAGATTATTCTATTAAAATTTTAATCCACCTTTTCTGGCACCGTCTGCCAGGGCTTTCACTCTCCCGTGGTAAATATATCCACCGCGGTCGAAAACAACCTTTTCTATCCCTTTTTTTCGGGCATGAGCCGCAATGAGTTCTCCAACCTTCTCCGCGGCAGCAACCTTACCTTTTTTATCAGGATCCTTGGAGAAATTCCTGTCCAAGGTCGATGCAGACGCAAGTGTTACACCTGCCGTATCGTCAATAACTTGAGCATATATATGTTTCGCACTCCTGAAAACTGCCAATCTTGGCCTTTCAGGAGTCCCAAAAATCTTTTTTCTGATTCGCTTCTTTCGCCTCAATCGTGCCAATAGTCTTTTATTTGCTGTTCCACCCATTTGAATTTATTCTCCCGCTATGTAGAAGAACTAAGCTATTTTACTCCGCTCTTACCGACTTTCCTTCTTATCTGCTCATCAGCATATTTGATCCCTTTAGCCTTGTAAGGATCACAGGGCCTGAGAGCCCTTATACGGGCGGCGGTTTGCCCGACCAGAGCTTTATCTATCCCACTAATGGTTATCCTGTTCTGCTTATCAACTGATGCTTCAATACCGTCAGGCAACCTGAACTCAACCGGATGAGAAAACCCGATAGTCAGATTCAACACCCTGTTCTGGACATCTGCCCGGTACCCTACACCATTAATCTCAAGCACCTTTGTGAAACCCTTCGTAACCCCCTCGACCATGTTGTTTATCAGGGATCTCGTCAGTCCCCATAGCGAACGAGAAAACTTATTCTCGTACCTGTTCTTCACTGTAATCACACCGTCGTCAACTTTAACTATGACAGCAGGATGAATGGATTGCGAAAGGGTACCTTTTGTCCCTTTTACCGTGATCTTATTTTCGGTTAATTTTACTTCCACACCTTTCGGTATGGGTATCGGTAACTTTCCAATGCGTGACATATGTGCGCTCCTTACTAACACACAAAGAATTTTTCTATAAATGTACTAACTAAGATATCACTCCACGGGAACTTTCTACCAGACACTGCAGAGTAATTCTCCACCAAGACGCCTTTTTCTTGCTTCCCTGTCCTGCATTATTCCTTTTGACGTCGACAGAATTGCAATCCCGTAACCATTGAGAATGTAAGGTATCTTGTCACACTTTACATATACTCGGCGACTCGGCTTGCTAATTCTCTTCATACCGGTAATGACCGGCGTTTTGTTCTGGTCGTATTTCAGAACAATCCTCAGCACGCCCTGCTTCTTGTCCTTTATAAACTTGTAGCCACTTATATAACCTTCGTCTTTCAGAACTCGAGCAATACTCAACTTCATTTTAGACGCCGGAATATCGACATACTCAAAGCCGGCTTTTTGAGCATTTTTAATTCGCACCAAAAAATCAGCAATAGGATCGGTTATAACCATGAATCTCTAGCTCCTTTTACCCCCAAAATAGCTTTTCTTACCAACTTGATTTAATAACTCCTGGCAACTCCCCGCTCAGAGCCATTGTGCGAAAGCATATCCTGCACAGTCCGAACTTTCGCAAATAGCCTCTGGGGCGACCACAAAGAGGACAACGATTGTATGCCCTCACCTTAAACTTCGGGGGCCTCTTCGCTTTAGCTATCAATGCCTTCCTGGCCAAGTGTCCCTCCTTTTCTCTGTTCTCTAATCCTAATTTCTAAAAGGCATTCCCATTAAACGAAGAAGACTCTTACCTTCTTCGTCAGTTTTTGCAGTCGTTACTATCGTAATATTCAATCCCTTGATCTTATCGATCTTATCGTAATCGATTTCAGGGAAAATTATATGCTCTTTTATACCCAGAGTATAATTGCCTCTACCGTCAAAGGACCTATCTGTAACTCCACGAAAGTCCCTAACGCGCGGTAGAGCAATATTGACTAACTTCTCGAAAAAATCGTACATCCGGTTTGCTCGTAAAGTTACCATGCACCCTATGGGCATACCTTCTCTCAGCTTAAACGAAGCTATCGACTTTCGAGCCCTTGTAATAACAGGCTTCTGCCCGGCAATAAGACTCAACTCTTCAACTGCCCTATCC
>QMLL01000271.1 GCA_003646715.1 Deltaproteobacteria bacterium | reverse complement strand
TCTTTTTAAGTTGTAAGGAAGGATGTGTTGCTAGAAAGTTACCGAACCAAGTATCTTTTCCAAAATATGATGACGCAAGCATAAATATGACGATTGGAGCGTACCAAATGGAAGGATAACATACGGTGGTGGTAATTTGCCATGTGGCAATAAGGAGTTTATAGAAGTTCTTATACTCTTGGAAAAATTTAAATTTAAGTTTTGGGTACTCGATGAATAAATGAGTGGCTAGTAGATAAAAGATCAAAAAAAATCCTCCAACTCTGATTCCTGTAAGGATACCAACCGCTATTGCAAACGCTATGATCTCTTTCACTAGGAAAGTATCCCTCTTCTCGGATTCAGAATTGTTATTGATACTTAAATTCCTCAGCAACAATGCAGCTACAAAAGTACAGACAATAAACATGGTTGCAAAAGGTATGTCTTTGGGATTAAAGAAACTATGTCCCCAGAATCTTGGTAAGAATGCAAGGATAACGGGAGCTAACCAAATGCTGTTTTTCCCACATAAGGGCCCGGCAAGTTTGGCAACAGTGAAATAAGCCAGGATGGAAAATAGAAAAGTTGAATAGTGTTTTACTTTTATTTTTTTTAACAAAAGTTTTTTTGAATTATTATGGAAGCTTCCATCTCTAAGAGAAGGGCTTAACGTTTTTGTTATTCTAAAGATAATTTCAGCGATGGTATTGAAAAAAGGTCCATAAAAGCTGAGATCCTCCGGTAAAGGTTTACCCTCCTTGATCAAATCGATGTTCCACTGTACCATATCAATTTCCATAGGTTCATCGGTCGTTATGCCATAATCACCTACTATGCTAACGCCAATTGTTCCGATGAGCAAGATTACAAGAACAGTTGGAAGCCATATTGGGAATAACTCGGTGTACTTTTTCATTTTTAAAGTTGAAAAGCCATGTAAAACCATTGGATAACGTATTTACAAAATCCATTTTCGAGTAAGAATTTGAAAAGTAAGAGCATGCTTGATCTAACAAATGAAAAGAGTTGTGTCAATGAATCGATGTATAGATTTTATGCACTTTAGTGAAGTGGGAAAGACCTTGTAACATGAATTAAGGTTTTGTCTTGACTTTTACAAAAATGCGTATTCATATAGATTTTGTTGTTAACCCAGTCTTTTAACTATTCCCCTCAAATTATTTTGACATGACGGATGATAAATAAGGAGGCGTTGATTTAATGGCGTCCGAGAAACCTTTTCTAAGTGTGGTTGTGCCTGTTTTTAACGAGGAACTAACTATCGAAAAAATGTATGAAAGGGTTAAGAAGGCCCTCGAAGAAGATGCTCTTACTTTCGAAATAATAATAGTAAATGATGGTAGTTATGACAGCACTGTTGAGAAAGTGAAAAGACTCTGCTCGATTGACAACAGGGTTAAACTTGTAAGTTTTTCAAGAAACTTTGGTCATCAGATCGCCATTTCCGCAGGATTGGATAAGTCGCGGGGGCAGGTTGTAGTCATAATAGATGCCGATCTCCAGGATCCGCCGGAGTTGATCCCGAAAATGATCAAGATGTGGGAGAACGGTTGTGAAGTAGTTTACGCGGTGAGAAAGAAGAGGAAGGGGGATTCCTTCTTTAAACGTTTCACTGCAGCTCTTTTTTACAGAACCCTACGAATCCTGTCTCCTGTGGAAATACCATTAGACGCAGGCGATTTTCGCTTATTGGATAGGAAAGTAGTGGACGTTTTAAAAAGAATGAGAGAAAGAAGTCGTTTTGTGAGAGGCATGGTTAGCTGGATTGGTTTTCGTCAGGGGAAAATCGAATACGTAAGAGAAAAGAGAATAGCTGGAGAAACAAAATACCCGTTAAGGAAAATGATAAGTTTTGCAATTGATGGTATTTTGTCTTTTTCTAATCTGCCATTAAGACTTTCTTCAGCCTTTGGATTTATTGCTGCGGTGATAAGTTTTATCCTACTTCTATATGGGATTTGGATAAAAGTTTTTTACCCTAGTAAGACTATACCAGGGTGGACATCTCTATTTGTAGTAATTCTCTTTTTTTCAGGTATACAGCTAGTTTGTATAGGTATACTCGGGGAATATGTGGGGCGAGCTTATGAGGAATGCAAAAAGAGACCCTTATATATTGTGGATGAAGAAGTCAATTTCGATTAATGTGGCGCTTTTTCCGGAATTTGCTAAATTTTCTGTAGTAGGCATCATTAATACGCTTGTTCATTATTTTACTTTCTTGCTTCTATACACCGTTTTTCGACTACATTATCTTGTTGCTAGTGCGATAGGTTATTGCATAGGGATGATAACCAGCTTCATATTCAATAAGTTCTGGACATTCCGCAGCACTAGCAAGGTTGTGGCAGATGAGCTATTCAAGTTTGTTTTTGTCAACTTGGGTGCCCTTTTACTAAATCTTTGTGTATTGAATATTCTTGTCAACTGTTTTTCGAGTAAACCAGAATACGGGCAGATTGTTGCAGTAATTTTTTCTACGGTGGCAAATTTCTTGGGGAACAAATTTTGGACCTTCCGCAAAATTGAAGTGTCATCCGGGGAGTAAGATTTAAATACGCTCGATTTTTATGGCCAATAAAATTTAAAATTCAGTTTAGAGGCCTCTCACGCCGTTAGTTTGTTATCATCCAGACATGCACCAAACTTTTTTTCCTCATCTGCTCGTCTTTCAACAACGTATAAAATTCCGTGGGCTCTATCAAAGCAGGCTGCACCGAGTAGATATCGTTTTTTCTCTTGTGATCAAAGCCCGGGTCAAAGAGGTACCTATCTATGTCCATGGAGGCATAGGGCTGTGGCTCGTAGGTTTTCATAGTACCTCTGGCTACTGCAGCAAGGTCGTTGGAGTCGTAAAAGATTATTCGGGCTCTGATGTCCTCAGACCACCATCCTCTGTCGTCGTAAGGCCAGGGAGGAACCTTGGGATAAACCGTGTTTTCATTTATATCGATGGGCCACACTACTCCATTGGCAAATCCGTACCAGCATTTACCAACTACCTTGTTCCTACAAAAATAACGGCAGATTTTTTCCCGGCAGTGAGCCATGCTCCACCTGACCACTCGTCCGCTTCTTTGAAATCTTTCATTTTCATTAAATCAGAGTTTTCAATTTCAGTCGCACCCGGGCGCTGAATTCCGTAAAGTAGCAGTGGTTTAATGTGGCTGAGTTTTGAGTTTGGCGCAGACGGCAGTAGTGTTCGGGCAATGTTTAATCGGCAGGGTTCTTGTTTTTCAAGATAACTGGCACTGGGATACTGATTTCGGAAACATATTGTTGATGATCATGGCCAATGGCAAAGATTGAACCTGGATATCTATCATTAGGACCTGTGGGATCTCCATCATGATAGTATGTCATGGCATATCCGCTGTATTCCCAGTTTGATCCGTTTGATCCCCCGGGCAACCTGAACGCACCTTTATACACCAGGTCGCGGGGGAAAATAAGGTGAGCCGATCCCGAAGTGGAATTTGTGAAGGTCCAGCCGTGATCGGTAAGTACTAATAAAGCTGCTACGAGAAAAAACAGAAAAAGAGGGGGGGTTGCTTTTAAATATTTGCATGTCATAAAGCCTCAAAATAATCTTTTTCTCTTTTACATATTGTATTGCTCTGTTTGTGTTCTTATTTTCTTACTAAGCTCCCTTTTCAACGATAGAGGTGAGGAACCTACGCTGGGTTTATGCTTCAGTTTCAAGGCTTGGATTCCCGCCAAGCCGAGCTCGGTCATGACTTTCGCGGGAATGACGTTAATATTATCAATCGCTATTCCTGCTCACGCAGGAATCCAGCACTATTGGTTGTAGTCGTCATTCTATCTGGGGTTTAATCAACGAAGTTAACTCGAAAGGGAAGGAAAATGGGAATGGAAATTCAGGCTTATATCAGGAATTTCCGGGTGATCCTGTGGAATT
>QMLL01000270.1 GCA_003646715.1 Deltaproteobacteria bacterium | reverse complement strand
TTTCCCAAAGGTATATAAGGCAGGGTTTCTTGCTGGAGGCCAGTATGGCGAGGGGGCACTGGTGGTTAACGGTAAGACCATGGGCTATTACAAGACCATTGCGGCATCTTTCGGCCTCCAGGCTGGTGCACAATCTTTTGGATACGCACTATTTTTCATGACAGACAAAGCTCTTTCGTACCTTGCAAGCAGCAAGGGATGGGAAATTGGAGTCGGTCCCAGCATCGTTGTGGTAAACAAAGGAATTGCAAAAAGCCTCACAACAACCACTGCTAAAGCGGATATTTATGCATTTTTCTTCAGCCAAAAGGGACTTATGGCAGGTATGGGATTACAGGGCACCAAAATAACCCCGTTTACACCCGGAAAATAACTTTTCAAGAAAACCCCTCACGTTGTTTATTCGTACATGTGAGTGGTATGTCCCTTTAATTTATTCAGGTTCGCGCTCTCTAATAAAAGCTATTTTCTGAAAACAATTCCGCCTTCGGGGATCTTTTCCCACCTGAGCTTAACCGGAAATGGCCTTGCATCCCAGATTTTCTGGCAATACTCAGTTATGGAACGATCCGAAGAAAACTTCCCCATTCTTGCGGTGTTCAATATCGACATCCTGGTCCATTTGTCCTCGTCAAGATAAGTCTGCCCCACCATGTCCTGACAATCGATATATGACCTGTAGTCAGCAAGTAACATGTATTCATCATTATAAAGTAAAGAATCCACCAGAGGTTGAAAGAGCCCGGAATCACCATTTGAAAAATGTCCCGATTTGATAAGATCGATGGCCTGCTTGAGCTCATCGTCGTTCCGGTAGTAATCCATCGGATCGTATCCGGTAGCCCACAGGTTCATTACCTCTTCCACTGTCATCCCGAATAGAAAGAAATTCTCTTCACCAACTTCCTCTCTGATCTCCACGTTTGCACCATCTAACGTTCCTATGGTAAGCGCACCGTTCATTGCAAACTTCATATTCCCGGTTCCGGAAGCCTCCTTGCCGGCCAGGGAAATCTGCTCTGAAAGATCGGCCATGGGATAAACTATATGCCCGGTTTTCACGTTGTAGTTGGGTATGAAAAACACCTTGAGTCGATCCGCCACATCAGGATCGTTGTTTACGACATCAGCCACGGAATTTATCAGTTTTATAATGAGCTTAGCCATGAAATAACCGGGAGCGGCTTTTCCTCCAAACACGAAAGAACGAGGAGTAACCTCCAGCTGTGGATTATTCTTTATACGGTTATAAAGGGTTATGATATGAAGAACGTTTAAATGCTGCCGCTTGTACTCGTGGATTCGTTTCACCTGAACATCAAACATCGACTTCGGGTCAACTTTCTTTCCTTCAGAAAAAGCCATATTCGCTACATCCTGCTTGTTGGCTTCCTGAACCTGGCGCCATTTTTCTCTAAAAGAAGAGTCATCTGCAAACTTTTCAAGCTCTTTCAATCTGTGGAGGTCTTTTATCCACTCTTCTCCAATAGCCTCTGTTATAAGCGAACTAAGCCTTGGGTTACTTACAACCATCCATCTCCGCGGAGTTACGCCGTTTGTTATGTTAACCATTTTCCCAGGCCAGAACTCCTCAAAATCTCGAAGCGTGTGTTTTTTCAATAGATCAGTGTGTATCCTCGCAACACCATTAATTTTATGACTTCCCACACAGGCGAGGTTAGCCATTCGGACATACTTACCGTCTGTTTCATCGATTATCGACATCCTTCTCAGGCGATCATTATCCGCAGGAAATTTTCTTTCCACTTCATCCAGAAACCTCCTGTTGATCTCGTAGATAATCTCCATATGTCTCGGTAGCAAGCATGAAAAAAGGCCAAGAGACCACTTCTCCATTGCCTCGGGAAGCAGTGTATGGTTAGTGTAAGCCAGTGTTTTCGTTGTTATATCCCAGGCTTCATCCCAGCCCATTCCATGTTCGTCCATGAGCAAACGCATCAATTCGGGAACCGCGACAGACGGGTGAGTATCATTTAACTGAGCCGTGAAATTTTCATGGAAGTTTGAAAGGCTATCATACGTAAGCAGATGCATACGGATCATATCCTGAAGAGATGCAGAAACGAAAAAGAACTGTTGCTCGAGGCGTAGCTGTTTGCCTTCAAGAGGTTCATCGTTAGGATAGAGAACTTTCGAAATGGTCTCGGCTTTAATCTTCTCTTCAACAGCCCCATAGTAATCGCCAACGTTAAAGTCTTCAAAATCAAAATCTTCCACCGCCTCTGCACTCCATAATCTCAAAAGATTAACCGTGTTTACCCTGTATCCGGGGATTGGAGTATCATAAGCAACTGCGTTCACCATCCTTGAGGGAATCCACCGAAACCTGAGATTACCGTCATCGTCGGTGTAGCTTTCCGTATAACCGCCAAAACCTATCTTGTACGAAAGGTCCGGTTTTTTGATCTCCCAGGGATTACCGCAATGAAGCCACATGTCGCTCATTTCTTTCTGCCAGCCATCTTCTATGATCTGGTGAAACATGCCGTGTTCATAGCGAATACCGTATCCGATCGCAGGGATTTCAAGAGTCGACAGAGAATCAAGGTAACATGCAGCAAGCCGCCCCAAACCACCGTTTCCCAGCCCGGGTTCTACCTCTTCCTCAATTATCTCGTTAATATCAAGTCCTGTCTCTTTTAGAGCTTGAGCTACCTCGTCGTATAAACCCAGGTTTACAAGATTGTTCGCCAGATGAGGACCGACTAGAAATTCGGCCGACAGGTAACACACTATTTTAGATGGTTCCCTTATCAGACTTTCAGCCGTGTTGATAAAGAGATGTTGCATCCTGTCCCGAATTGTGTAAGCTACCGCCATATAAAAATCGGTCATGTTGGCAGTCTCAGTGGTTTTGCTTCGATTGTAAAACAGGTTATACGCAAACGCTCTCTTCAGTTCGTTAATTTCATCCCTATCAAGTTTCTTTTTATCTTTATCTTTTTCCTTGGTACTCATAAATACTCCCTTGATCCTGATTCTTTTCGGAATCTTACTCCGAGCGAATTTTTAAAAATTACCCATGTCTTAATTAACAGCTTCTTTGATGAGTTCGGTAATTGCATCCCAGTTTTTTTCCCTCACCAAATCGGTGGGCACAACCCACGAACCTCCGACGCAAAGCACATTATCAAGTGCAAGATAATCCCTGTAGTTGGATTTGGAGATTCCTCCCGTGGGACAAAACTTTACATCCGGGAAAGGGCCGGCTATTGACTTTAGCATCTTTATCCCGCCGGCAGCTTCGGCAGGAAAGAATTTAAAATATTCGTAGCCTCGCTCAAGTCCCAGCATCAGTTCGGAAACAGTGGAAATTCCCGGGATCAGGGCTATGGGCCCCCTGATGGCTTCATTAAGAAGATCTGGAGTAAGCCCGGGACTTATGGCAAAAAGGCCACCGACGTCCAGGACATCGTACAAATCTCTACTGTTTGTCACGGTTCCGGCTCCTACCACAGCATCAGGCACGTTTTCCCTTATTTCTGAAATAGCATCCAGTGCTACCGGAGTCCTCAATGTTATCTCCAGAACCCTTATTCCACCTTTTAGGATTGCTCTCGCAAGTGGCACTGCCTGTTCAAGCTTTTCTATAACCATTACCGGTATCACAGGCCGGTCCGATAAAATTTCTTCCGGACTTATCATCCACTTTTTCTCATGTTCGCGACTCATATCCGTTACCCTGTCCCCCCCTGCCTAGCAGTTATCTGTCCTTCGGCAGTTGCGTGACTCTCATCATCATAAGTAAAAATTGAACTTGCACCTTCTTCGGCTTTCATCGCGTTTCTTCGCAGAGGCGAGAAAATCTGCCTTCCAAGGCCAAAATGGTTTCCTCTTAAATCGATTTTCGGGATCGGCCGTTTTTCCAATTCCTCATCGCTCACCTTTAGTTCCAGTAAACCTT
>QMLL01000269.1 GCA_003646715.1 Deltaproteobacteria bacterium | reverse complement strand
GTAAATTGCCTAATTTGGGTAAGCCAAACGTAATAGTCATTTGAGCTTTAACCGCTATGCCCATCACCTGGCCGGTATTCCCATTGATGCCGGAAGGAATATCAATACTAACCACTGGTTTAGCACTCTCATTAATGGAGCGGATAATTTCGAAGTACTTTCCACTTACCTGCCGGTCGAGTCCGGTGCCGAAAATTGCATCAACCAGAACATCTGCACCGGAGAGAAATTTATTGAATTCATCAACCGATTCAACCAATTGGGTTGGAATCTTCATTTTTTGAGTAATTTTGTAATTCAGAGCAGCTGAACCCTTGAATTTTTCTGGCTGGCTTAGTAAAACAATTTGTACTGGCGCTTCGTTCGAGAATAACTTGCGGGCAACAACCAGCCCATCACCGCCATTATTGCCCCCACCACAAACAACAAGAAATCGGTTTTCTTTCAGGTTAAAATGTTGTTTTATTATTTCATAAGAAGCCAGACCAGCATTTTCCATTAAAATTTGATCTGGGATTTCAAATTCACTAATTGCGCGTTGATCCATTTTCCTCATTTGTTCAACAGTGGCTATTCGCATGGGATTAACCTCCAATTGCTCTTGATACGTTAATGATAATAATAAATTAACTAAAATGCTTCAATTTTAGTTTAGTAAAATTCCACAAAATTCAGAAAAAAGTAAGATTGCGATTGCGGCTTGACCAAGAAAACTGTATATTCTATTACAGATGTTCTTTTTTCAATCATATATTTTTTTAAATAGTGTTTTGAAATAGGTAGAAAGCTTTGAAGTATTAATTTTGATTCGAAAACACACTCCCTGTTTTCCCCTCATTGTAAGAAAGACAGGGGACATGAAGTAATACAAAGGTTAACTCGGACAAGGGGAGTGAGGAAAAATAAATTAAAATGCAAAAAGTGAAACCTTTGAAAAAATCGGGGAGTTTCCAAACCTGTTATTCCGCACTTGATGCGGAATCTAATATTTACAACAACTTAGAGATTCCCGCTTGCGCGGGAATGACTTTCTTAATGATTTTTTCAAAGGTTTCATAAAAAGTATAAGTGTTTGTAAAATTTTTAGATTTTTACAAAGGTTTTGTGTAATGTTATCTAAAAGTTACTTAATTGTATTATTCTCTATAGAAAAGTTATTGAACACCTCTGAAACTTTGCATTTTGCGACAATTTTTAATAAAAGTCAGATTTTAAGTTATTTTGTTTTAGCATTATTCCTTATTCTTCTGTTTTTTTCCTTGTATCGATTACTTTTTTACATTTTATTTCATTTGAATTTTATTAAAAATCATTTGAATATCCCCAATAAGACGATAATGTTTTTTAATTCAAAAGGCGAGCTATTTCATTTTAACCATAATGCGGAAAATATGTTAAACCTGCCTTTGCGTGAAAAAAAAGGTAAATCTTACAAGATAGTTTTCAACTCATTACCTCAAATCAGGAGTCATCTGGAAAATTTAATTGTTAATGGGCAAAAAATAGAAGAAGAATTTACGCTTTTCATGCAAAACAAAATTTTAAAAGGCCATCTTTTGGGCTATCCTGTTATAGCTTTTAAAAAATCTTTGGGTTTTGTTCTGGAAATTCATGACCTTTCCAAAGAAATTATCAGTGAAAGGGAAGACTTAATTCATCGTCTGGTGCGTAAAATGTCGCATGATATTAAAACACCATTGGCTACTATTAAATTTTCGGTTGAGACGTTAAAATATGTGATTGAGAATATTGATGATGAAGAGGTAGGAGAGAGCTTACAAAATATTACCCATGAGGTTAATAGAATTCAGGCTATTACCAATAATTATTCAAAAATAGCGCAAATCAGCCGCTTAAGGATCAACATTGTCGATTTAAAAGAATTGTGTACAGAGCTCATCTCTCAATTTCATCCTCCGGAGGCGGTTGAACTTGTGGATAAAATTTCGCCAAATGCTCGATATATTACAGCCGATGCGGATCAATTGAGAGTTATGTTCAAAGAATTAATTGAAAATAGTCTCGATGCAGTTGGACCAAAAGGCGAAATTGTTATAAATACTTTTCCTGCTGCATTCACAAATAATAAGAAGAAAGAAGCGATTTGCATCAATATTTCCGATACCGGAGTTGGGATACTGCCTGGGGTTAAAGATAAAATATTTGAACCAAGCTTTACAACCAAAACGCATGGTACAGGTTTAGGTTTGGTTTTTGTCAAACAAGTAGTTGAAAATCATCAAGGTGAAATTTTAGTAGATTCTGAAATTAATAAGGGAACCAGGGTTCAAATCATTTTGCCCAAAGAGTTGAAATAAATAAAAAGGAAGTGTAATGGGAAAAACATATCGCTTGTTGGCGGTTGATGATGATATTGATTTTTTACGTGCCTTAAAACGCTTGTTGGTTAAATTTGATTTTGAAGTGGAATTGGCGATAGACCCCTATAAGGCGCTGGACAAGCTAAAAAATGATGTTTTTGACTGCATTTTGTTGGACATGAAAATGCCTGGACTCGATGGCATTCAGTTAATGGACAAAATTTTAGAGGAAGACCCTTTGGTTCCGGTGATCTTCATTTCCGGGCAAAGCAACATTCCGCTGGCTGTACATGCTATGAAAAAAGGTGCTTATGATTTTATTGAAAAGCCGATTGATCCGGAAAGGCTGGTCATGATGGTAAGACATGCCATTGAAAAAAATGCCTGGACAAAAGAGAGAGATGTTTTGTTGACCGCTCTTGATGAAAAATACCGGATGATTGGCGATAGCCAGGCTATGAAAAAGATTTTTAATAAAATCAAAATATTTGCTGATTCCGATGCTAAGGTTTTGATTACCGGAGAAACAGGCACCGGTAAGGAGTTGGTTGCAAACCTGTTGCATTACAACAGCGCCAGGGCTGGAAAGCCTTTTATTAAAATCAATTGCGCTGCTATTCCCAATGAATTGCTGGAAAGTGAATTGTTTGGTCATGTAAAAGGCGCCTTTACCGGTGCGGTGGAAACTAAAAAAGGAAAATTCCATTTAGCTGAGGATGGCACACTTTTTTTAGATGAAATCGGAGATATGGATGTTTATCTTCAGGCCAAGTTATTAAAAATTTTAGATACCGGTGAATTTAGTATGTTAGGTGATAATAAAACCTATCAGGCAAATTGTAGAATTATTAGTGCGACCAATCAGGATTTAGAAGCGCTTATTGCTGAAAATAAATTCAGGGAAGACCTTTATCACAGGCTAAATGTTTTACACATCCATATTCCGCCATTACGAGAGCGTAAAGAAGATATTCCGCCGATTGCTCGCTACCTGTTGCAAAAAGCGGCTGATCAAAATAATAAGAAAATTCTCGATTTTTCAGAGAAAGCTATTGAAATCTTAAAAGATTATGACTGGCCGGGGAATGTACGGCAATTACGAAATGTGGTCGAAAAATTGGTGATTTTTTCAAACGGTATGATGATTGATGAAAACCAGGTGGCCAATATTCTGAATGAACCTTCTTTTTTGAAGTGAAAAATAATTCGCAAGGAGCCCTTTTTCGATAGAAACTGGTAACCTAAGGTTTTAGCTCGAGCTTTTCTGACCTGAACTTTTTACCCGATCAAGACATCTCCAGGTCTATTGATCGACTCTCATTTCACCCCATTCGCATAATGGAAAAACCATGCAATCATTAGGTCGGGCCAGGTGGTGTTTGTCATTTCCACGATGCTGCCCACGCAGAGATGAAGAAATCATTAATCCTCAAGCCATTCTGTCACAACAGGTATGAATGATCATATTAGGTTGGGAAGTATTTTGCCTCGTTGAAAATTCTTTTTTAAATAAATCAAAAATTGAATCTTAGATTAAGAGAGGCTGCCGGATGCGGGAATATGGAAAAATCAGGCCAAAGATTGACCTGTTTTTGCGTGGAAGCATC
>QMLL01000268.1 GCA_003646715.1 Deltaproteobacteria bacterium | reverse complement strand
CACCAAATTTTTTATAGGCTGGGCATAGCCCAAAATATAGCAATATCCAACCACTGCCTTCTCATTGGGGGATAAACCATCATTCAACTCCTCTTGTTCCTTTCGTCCATAGGCCTTGCCTCAGCTTCAGAATCAAATGCCTTCCAAACGCTTCTGACAAACTCAAAGTCCAAAACCTTAGCTTATATACCAGTTCGTAAACCTGTTTAGCCATCTTTTTTCTCCTAATTTATGTTTCCATTTTGTTTAAAATCTTGCACATCTATGCAATATTTGGTCTATAACGCAAGTCCGACAAAAACTTCAGTTCTTTCCACCCGAAGGCTTTATAGAAGGTTTCTTTGGCGGACGAGGTGGCACATAACCCCTTTCGTTTGGTTTCTTAGGTGGCTTTTGTGACACGAAACCCTCGATTAATCTTCCTTTTTTCTTATCCGACATAATGTCCTCCTTCAGGTAACAAATTAGAAATACTAAAAGCGGCCAAAAAGATAGCCCCAATTATGAAAGTAATTATTGAAAGTATATTTAACCATTTTGTCAAAATAGCTGGCCAGTTTTTAGGGTTATTTTTCTCATCTTGACTATTATGATTGTCGAAATATTGCACTTCCAATATTTCCATTTGCTTTGAACAAGCAGATTGACTTGTTAAAAATGAAATCAATGTAGAAAGTAGACTTATGCAAAACCAAGCCCAGGCAAATATTAACATAAACATAGTTCCAGGTTTAATTCCATTACTAGGAACAATTTGTCTAATGAAAGCTAACGAAAGTCCAAAAGCACCTGCAGCAAGGGTCAAGATAGCTTTATCAAATAACCGAGATTCTTCACGCTTGGCGTCTACTAATAATTTTCTTTCCTCAAGATAAACTTTATACTTCAAGTCATTATTACTGTCCGGATCTAATTTACTCACCATTATTATCTCCAACTTCCCCGTAGAAGAGGATGCCGCCTAACGGCATAACACAACTGTTTCCATTTATAAGTCTTTCCGTCTTGCACGCCAACGCTTCACTATCCGGTCTACATCCATGTTTTGAATGCCTTTAGCCCAATGTTCAGCGAATTTCACATCCGCGCTCTTTGGCTCAGGCCTTGGAAAATCTATTAGAACTCTGGTAGGCATTACCACTGAATCTCCAATAATAAGCGCTTCCCCAGTTCGGAGCGAGGGCAGCATGTTCATAAGTCCAGCCAAGGAGTCAGGAACAAGACGCCGAACATAATTCTGATCCTCAGGGTTGGTAAGACGCATCACGATAAAAGTGTTACATTGCGAAATAACAGTTTCAGAAAGCTCCTTTGGCCGTTGACTAACAACTATTACTCCAATTCCATATTTACGACCTTCTTTTGCAAGTCGTTCTACAGCGGCTCTTGCTGCTGAGAACTTAGCTTCTGGACGGTTGGGGATATAGTTGTGCGCTTCCTCAAAGACCATCAAAATAGGGAATTTTCTTCGGTCCGGGTTCCAAAAATTGAACTCGTATACCACACGAGAAACAACTGAAACTACTACACCGACAGCCTCAAAAGGAATGCCACTAAGGTCAATAACAGTCATTCTCTTGCCGGTATCAATGGAAAGGTATTCTTTAAGCAATTGAGGGAGACTTGCGTTTCCAGAATAATTGGTGGGCGAAAACATAAACCGAAACCTAGGGTCATTGATCCTGCTGTCAAAACGAATCAGGAATCGGTCAAAAATTCCGTGGAGTGGCCCCTTCTTTTCTTTTCCTTTTGCACCTGGAACCATTTTCTTGTTCCAATTGCGGATTTGTTGAAGCATCTCTTGAAGGTCAAAGTAGATGGGTGAATCAACTGTCACGGCATTGCCAAGTCCAAGTCCTTCTGCTTCGTCAGTTTTCTGTCTAGCTTGGAGCAGTGCATCTCGGAGTCCAGTAATCTGGTTGTGAGCGGTAAACTCAGTTACATCAACAGCCAGGTCTTGAAATTCTTCAAAATTCAGTAGCCAATACGGTAACTCTACTTTGTCGGCTTCAATCAGTTGAGTATCGTTGGGAAAAGCGGTGGCGTACTCTCCATGTAGGTCTATCACGAGTATATGTGTATCTGGATACTTTTCGATTGTTCGTTGTAGGATACTTGTCACCGTGCAAGATTTTCCGCTTCCAGTCGTCCCGAGAATGGCAGTATGTCTACCGAAAAAGCGATCTACGTGGATGAATGCGCGTTGATCTTCGGCCTGAGCCAAACGGGCAAAAGAGAAATCCTGGCTGACGAATTCTGAGAAGATTTCTTTGATTTCCTCTAACCCAACCATTCTCACTTTTTGCCCAACGTTTGGATATACAGCGACACCACGAGCGAATTGTCCCTCGTGACTCAGAGTCCCTATGAGGAGACATTCAGCTACTTTCTTGCTAATTGTCTCACCAGCAGCCTCTTGGCCCGGCCTCGCTGAAGGTGTAACGTCAAGCATGCGAATATTTGCTACCGTACCGATAATATTAAGGTCTCGAAAAGGAATTTTCACATGCGAACCCGGCTGACCAGGATAGTAATCGCCGTCCAATGGAACTGTGGTGTCGACCGTCAGTTCAACTATAGCACGGTCCCCACTGACCTCGATGACATAACCGATTTCTGTTTCTAGACTCTTTCTCATAGTTACTTCTCCTACAGAGCTGGAAGCCACTTCGCGAATTTCTCAAATGCCCACAAATCTGTAACTTCGTTTTGGTCGATGCCATCAATTATTGTGTTTTCTTCGTTTATCATACTGACTCGATGATGAGTACACTTACTAGTAAGGGTGTCTATCGGTTCCTTGGAAAGCACCAAGAGAGAGAGGCCATTAGTGAGACCAGTAAATATGTACTGGTTCAAATGCTCATCTCCGAAGCGATAACCAATGCAAATCAACAGCCTGGCTTCGCTAACCACAGCACCAAATCTGCGAAAGAGCCAGTCGAAAGGGGGACGGATGGATTGAGCATATTTAAGCCTCGATGGATAAATGATTAACGGAGTTCTCTTTGATTCTGACGTTGGTTCTTCTTCATAGAATTGACCGTTATCTTCAAACCAACTGAGTGAGCCATGAAGTTTATATAATCTAATGTGTCGAGCAGAGGGCTCAAAACGTGGCGTTTGAGCATGAGTTGTTGCATTTCCGATCTCGTAGTCAAAACAGCGAGGGTTCCATCGGCGATGAAAAATGCCTTCGAACCCGTTGATCACAACTATATCCGATTCCTCGCAAGCCAATTCTATCAATAAATCATAGTTAGTTGTGAAGATTTGTACCGGGGGTACCTTTTTAGCCGGTTCTGCCTCCCGGCGACTCACTATGCGGCGCACGAACTCCTTGTGGTATTCAGTCGGGCCATCAACCTTCAGGGTATTTTGGATACATTGGCAAATCTCCTTGAAGGTTGTTTTAAACTGCTCTTTGTCACGATGTGCCAAAGCTACTGTACTTAAACGATGGTATAATTCAGATAGAATATCCTCGATGTTAGGGTTCTCTATCCCATTATTAGTCAAGGACTGGATAATTTCTTCAAACGTACTGCGAGGGATGTTGTGTAATTGGGAATGCACCAAGTCCGTCAACTGAGCAACTCCCGGAAGCCCAGCACAGAACGATGCACCTGCACCCAGAAGAAAGATAGTATTAGGGTCTCTTAGCTTCTGCGCTAAACTCTTGTTGAGTGTACGTTTCTTTACCATTCGTATTACTTATTGATTCCTAAAAACAGAAACGTCGGCTAACTCACTATTACTGACCTCCACTACCCTCCCATAATCTCATTAAACTTGAAGAATTTTCTATGCTTATTTTGTCATTTGAACTTAAAACTTCTTTCCTCGTTTGAACTATCTCTCACACCCCACATACCTGCCTCACTGGACTTGTCTGCCGACAAGACAGGCATTCCCAAAAGCTCATCAAAGTTGAAATATCT
>QMLL01000267.1 GCA_003646715.1 Deltaproteobacteria bacterium | reverse complement strand
GCGTAAAGTAGAAGCAAATTACCTCTCTCGTCATTCCGGCCGAAGCGAAGCTGAGAGCCGGAATCTAGAGATCCTTGTCTGGATGCCGGATCAAGTCCGGCATGACAGATTTGAAATACTAGTGTAATTAATCAGAGATTCCTTATGTGTTTATGGAAGGAGGTGATACGGGAGAGGAATAGGTGGTCAAAAAGCCTGTTTTTGGCTTGATTACGAAAAGGATACTGGTGCCGCAGGGCTTAAAAGGGAATCCGGTGTGAAACCGGAGCGGTCCCGCCGCTGTAATCTCTACCGACTTCTTTAAGTATCGGTAACTCTTCTGGCATTTTAGAAAACCACTGTCTGACCTTTGAGTGTCTGATGCTGGATATGAAAGAGCGAGTCGAAGATCCACTAAAAAATCCTGCAAATCGAAGGCTGATGGGAAGGTAGCCGGAAGGGGGAGGAAGCCAGCAGACCTGCCAGTATCAAACGGGGCATGAAAGTACCGGCGAGGACCGGTGATGCCACAGTTTGGAGTGGCCGTTAAAGTTTCAGGGGCTCAATCTGTGAAAGAAACCTGTCTTCGACCGGTAAAAATCCTGACTGTCCGAAGTGTAATAGACAACTTATACGGACGAACCTTGTTATAGAGGAAGGAGGAAAACATGAAACTGAAACTGGTAACGGCTTTTCTTGTAATGTGTATGCTCAGCATGGTGTCGCTGGCCATGGCTGCAGAAAATAAATCAGGTGTTGACCAGGTTTATCAGATGGATGAAATAGTAGTAACTTCTACCAGGACGGAACGATCTGTCCTTGATACTCCTTCGAACATATCGGTAATCACATCCAGGGATCTGGAAGAAATGGATGCGAAAAATATTGCCGAAGCTCTAAAAAAGCTGCCCGGAGTATATTACACGAATGCTTCTGGACTTGAGCCCAAGATATCGCTACGTGGTACTCGTATAGGAATGAGCGGTGGTGCTCTGGTTCTTCTCAATGGTATTCCCATCAATCTGGGAAAGTTTGGCTATACCGATTTCGAAGCAATTCCTCTGGAGGATATTGAGCGTATAGAAATGGTTAAGGGACCGATATCCGCCCTTTATGGTGGTGACTCTGCTCGAGGAGTAATCAACATAATCACGAAGCGAGGTAAAACCCCCGTTAATGGGAAACTGGCTGTAATCGCGGGATCGTACAACGATCAGAGGTACTCAGGGCTCTTCTACGGTGCAAAAGGGAAATTTGACTACAATCTGTACGCCAAAAAAAGAGAACAAGATGGTTATAGGGAAGATACTTCTCTGGATAACTACTATTTTAATGGAGAAGTCGGATACTGGTTTACAGACAATACTCGTTTGGGACTTTACTTAAATTTTGCCGATAAGAACAGGGATCTGGCCAAGCGCTTGACCGAAGAGCAGAGAAAAGATGATCCGAAACAAGCACCCGATTACAGTGATACCGAGAATACCGATGTTATTACCGGGATTAATCTCGATAGTAAGACCGCTTTATTTGATTTTCATACTACCCTTTATTACAAGTACAGGGATAAGACATACGAGAATTACAAGAAAGCGGTACTTGGCACACCTTATGAAGAAGATCTGGGCGAAGATGTATTTGGTGCAAGGACAATACTCACGTACAAGAAACCGATTTTCAATCTGGCGAATCGTCTGTCAGTGGGTATCGATTTTGACCATGACAGAATAGACGTTACCAAAACTAACGCTGCTTCCAAGACTCCAGATGCTCCGTACACGATTCCCGATCCAAAAAAGTCAGGAGTGTTCACTCGCCAGGAGCTTGGTCTTTTTATTCAGGACGAGCTCTCGCTACTTCCCAATCTTACCCTCACTGCCGGAGTAAGATATGATAATTTCCGGTTTGATAATGATGCTGACTATGATTTTAGTCAAAACGGTCTGTATGACTATGATGAAACACCGAGCTACGATAGGTGGAATCCGAGGGTAAGCATAAATTACCAGCCTATTAAAACCCTGGGGATTTACGGATCTTTGAGTCAGTCTTATCGTGCGCCAAATATTTATGACTATTACTATACAGGTTATTATGCGGCCAAAAATGATTACACGCTGGAACCTGAAACGTTTACTCAGTATGAAGCCGGGATAAGGTACAGTTTATCCCCGTGGTTCAACATAGATACTTCACTGTTTCGTATAGAGATTGATGACATGCTTGATTCCACCTATGACGATACGGGTAAGTACATGGGGAAACAAAACATAAGCGAGGTTACGATTAAGGGCTTTGAACTGGCACTTTCAGGAGAACCTTTTGAATGGCTTCGTTACAAAATTGGTTACAGTTATACCGATGCGCGCTACAGTGATGATGTTCTGACTAAGGTTGATAGGACAACCGTCGTGAATATCAACGATAAACGCCTGACGAAGGTCCCATATAATAAGCTAAGTATAGATCTCAACACCCGTTTATTTAAAAAGGGTCAGAGCGAGATGTGGTGGTATGTAAATGTTTTTGCACAGGATAAGTATCCTATGGATAAAGCCAACACCGAATATTACCCTGGCTATGCGCTGGTAAACACGAAACTCCGTCTCAAGCTTAAACTTTTCGAAGCATTTATTGCCGTGGATAATGTACTTGACAAAGACTATGATGGGTACGCTTACAGTAGTTATGGAAATAATTATTACTATCCGGCATATGACCGGACCTTTTCTGCTGGGTTTTCGTATCGGTTCTAGCCGGAAAGGTGGTACAGTAGACAATTGGATACGATGTTTGCGTTGAAAGCTGTGTTGCGGCGGAAATGAGCCCGCCGCATCACTTTCACCGCTTCCGGCAGGATCGCAGATATATAAATGTCTGCTTTTAAAAACTTTGGCGAGGAAAAAGAATGTTACTTGGAAAATTTTATAACGGAATAGAGATACACCGTAACGAGAAACTCATTTATGTAAAATTTCTCGTGCCTCACAGGGTTATATCTACGTGTCGAATAAATGGTGGGATACACGATGACCTGGATGCCGTTTTCAATCATCAGGCGTGCGAGCCTGCTGGTCACTGCTCAAAATCTCATGACCTGGCCGTTCGTGACCCTGAGGCGTATTTCAGGGGAATATGTGAAAGGCATGATTTGAAGGAAAACTCTGCTTTGCTGGGAACTGCCGCGAACATGAACTGTGCTTCCATAAAGGCCAAGTCTTTCCGGGAACTTGAAGTGGTGGCGATATGCACGGCAGGGGTAGAAACCAATGCAGGGAGAGCAGGTGATCCTGCTGGTGTATACGAAGAGGATGGCAGATTCGAACCTATCTCGGAGGAAGTTGCCGCAAGTGCTGAAAAGATGGTGTGCGATAACAATGGTACCATAAATACGATTCTTTGCATAAACAAAGCGTTAACACCCGGCGCACTGGTTAGGACCGTTGTTACAGCTACTGAAGCCAAAACCGCGGCCCTCTGGGAATTGAACGTAAATTCTCGATATTCCGATGGACTGGCTACCGGTACTGGCACGGATCAGATAGCGGTGGCAAGCATGATGGCCGACAATAAACCTTTGAGTGGAGCAGGTAAGCATACCAAACTTGGTGAATTGATAGGACTGGCAGTTAAAGAAGCAGTAACTGAAGCTCTGCACTACCAGAACAAGCTGACGCCACAAAATCAAAGGTCTGTGGTTATTCACATTGAAAGATTCGGAACGGACTCGGTGACAGTGAAAGAGACAGTTGCCAGGTATTTGTCGGGAGAGAAGGCGGCACTTTTCAGAAACAACTTTATTGGCGTGGATAGAGATCCTGTAACCGTTGCGGCTGTTGCCGCCCTGGTCCACCTGAGAGACAAACTGGTATGGAAAATTCTGCCGGAATCATGTCTCCCCGAGATATTTGTAACTTATGGAGCTCACCTCGCAGCAGCGGTAGCCGGTAAATACGAGCGATTC
>QMLL01000266.1 GCA_003646715.1 Deltaproteobacteria bacterium | reverse complement strand
TCTGGAAAGAATTCAATGGTGTAGTCAAAACCCTTTTTTGTTTTTATAGCATTGATTATATTTTTATAGGAAGGTTTTTCTAAATTAAAAGCATTTGCTTCTCTTCCTAAGTTTAAAGGAGAATGGGCGTCTGAATTTGAGATAAGGGTATATTTATCAAGTTTTGACCAGAGTCGGTTTATCAAGATATCCGACGAAAGCCCAGTTTCTAAGGCAAAGATATTTTTTGCTTCTTCCTCAAAACATTCTTCAACAGAATCAAATCCAGATTTTGAGCCAAAGATAGCATACCAAGGAGTCCAAACATGCGCTGGTACAATAAGGCAATCAGGATTAATATCAAGAATAATTTTCAAAAGCCTTTTAGCTGAAATTCCTAAGATTGGCCGACCATCAGAGGATAGATTAAAAGATTGGCCAAGTTTTTTATTTATTTTTTCTACAGTTTTTATATTTGGAGCAAATATTAGTAGATGTATACGCCGAACCTTTCCTTTTTGGGAATAGATGCAGGAAATTTCAGTAGTTAAGATGAAATAAGGAATTTGATTTTCAGAAAATATCTGTTTTTGATATATTTTTTTTAATTGATAAAGTCCGGGAGCAGTTTCTTCTAACTTCTCCCGGATTTCTTTAAACCATCCAGGGTGGGTAAAATCAGCAACAGAAACAATATCAAGACCTTTTATTTGCGCCCAGTAAGTTATATTTTCAAGTGTTGTTTTGGGGGAAGTAGCTCGAGAAAAACGGGAGTGAATATGGAAATCAGCAATATATCTCATAATTTTTAGTTTATCACAACTTTTTATTTTGACAATCAAAAAAGCCCTTATAAAAAGGGCTTGTAGGTTCTGAGTTAAAATTCTCGGCACCGACCTACTCTTGCCCGAAGGACTACCATCGGCGCTGGAGGGCTTAACTTCTGTGTTCGGAATGGGAACAGGTGTTTCCCCTCCGCTAAAGGTACCGAGAATATTTATCTAAAAAAGACAACGACGGAGAGATATTTGCTTTGCTTCCTTATGAAAGCAAAGCAAGTTTTTTGTGTTTAACTTATAGACGGAAGATTTGTTAGTTTGCTAACCAAGTGGTGGATTAGAGTTCGGCTATTAGTACTCCTTGGCTAAAGCTGTTGCCAGCCTTACACCTGGAGCCTATCAACCTGGTAATCTCCCAGGAGCCTCAGACGAAACTTAATCTTGGGGACGGCTTCACGCTTAGATGCTTTCAGCGTTTATCCGCACCAAACGTGGCTACCCGGCAGTGCCGATGGCTCGACAACCGGTACACCAGAGGTTTGTCCTTCGAGGTCCTCTCGTACTATCGAAGGATCCCCTCAAGTTTCGAACGTCCACGGCAGATAGGAGACCGAACTGTTTTGCAACGTTCTGAACCCAGCTCGCGTAGCGCTTTAATTGGCGAACAGCCAACATGTAATTCCTTTATTACTAAAGGCATAGACTATACCTTTCTCTGACATAACGTCGGAGACTGACGTGTTATAGTAATTCAATCTTTATTTCGAGATTTTTTTACTATCCTTTGCCGCAGAGGCAAAGAGTCGTTACGGGTGTAAGGAAGTTTATAACAATAAACTAACCCTACTTCCCACGGTATTATCCCGACATTACGTCGGGACTCCACCGTTATGAGTCAGTTTTACAAGGGCTTGATTTTATTCTTACCCTTGGCAGCTTCTCCACCGCCAGGATGCGCTAGGCCGACATCGAGGTGTCGAACCAGGCCGTCGATATGGACTCTCAGGCCTGACTAACCTGTTCACTTTACCTTACATTACTGTAAGAGTAGACTATATCTTCACCCCACCTTTCCGAATAAAGATGGGGGCACAGCGTGTGATAGAAGTTTAAATTCCTAATTTAAGGTAACCTTCTATCTCTCCGCCTGAATATATGATCTTTGGCGGATCAGTCGTTACGGGGTTAAGAGGAAGTTTTATATCGAAATCCATCTAGAAGAAATTTTGAGATCAATTTTAACATCTTTCTTGTTTCCACCACTGGTACGTAGAAGCAATAGCCCCTTTTTTTTCGATAAAGATGAGTTGCGATTCCAAAATTGTCATAAAGGATATTCTGAAGTAGCTTTAGTTCTCTTAGAGAATAATTAGGAAGATAGATATAGATTGTTTTGTCCCTTCTATAGTAGTAACCATCATCCATATACCAGACAGATAGAGACAACGGAGAAACGAACAATCTCTTTAGTTCAACAGGAACACATTTTTTGCCTTCCTTATAAAAGAAATTGCGGTATTCTTGCAATTCTGACATAGCTAATGTCTGACAGCGATAATATTGATACATCTTATTAAAGACAGGATTATATCGTTCTATAAATTTCGGCTTATCTTGCATAACATTTTGGAACTCACGATATTTCCACCAAACATAAAACTTCTGCTTGGCACCATGTTCTATTTTCAGACGCGCACTTGTATTGCTAGCAGGATGCAAGTAACCATCCCCCAATATTGTTCCCAAAAGAATTTCTTTTTGCCTCTTGGTTAGAGGTACAGAAAATCGAGACATAGGATCAATTTTTCCTCTTAACTTCCCACGGTATTATCCCGACATTACGTCGGGACTCCACCGTTATTAGCTGTGTACTAGAAATGGAATTACTTCCATTTCGGGACACCAGAAATAGTATCCCCGGAGTAGCTTTTATCCGTTGAGCTTCGCCGCTCCTATGAGCAAGCGTCGGATCACTAAGTTCTGCTTTCGCAACTGCTCGACTCGTTGGTCTTGCAGTAAAGCCAGCTTATGCCTTTACACGTCCAGGTCGATTTCCATCCGACCCAAGCTGACCTTATAAGCGCCTTTGTTACTCTTTTAACATTTATGTTAACCTAATCCTTCTATCTTATAAGACATGGATGGGAGAATATATGGTTTGATGATTCTAGCAAATTGGTTGGCACTTTCTGCTAATATCATTATTTGATATCCTTCTTTTTGTTTTCTTAGTTTACAGTTAAGTCTAAAATTTTTCTTAAGAGCATTAATTAATCTTTCTTGGTCGGACTTACAGAACGCTTGGGTGTTAATTATTCTTGCACGATGATAACGAGATTTTATTGATCCATCATCCATATACCAGATTGCCAGTGCTAGAGGAGTCAACCAATGACAAATCGATTTAGGAACAACCTTTTTCCCATTCGGATAGAATTGTTGTCCGTAAAATTGCAGCTCTTCAATACTTAAGGTGTTAAACCAGTACTTATAATATACTTTACCTCGGACATATTGTCTTTTCATTTTGGGTGGGGTACGAATTAAAGTCTTCAGCTCTTGATACAACCAAATAACATATTTCTTTTGCTTTAGACTATGTTCTATCTGGAGACGATAAGTTCTTTTTTGACTTTGACTGACAAGACAACCATCACCTAGAATTTTTCCGATAATAATTTCTCGTTGTCGTGTTGATAACTTTATTTTTTCTTTGAAGGATTCTATAGCATGAGAGTGCATAATAAATTGTTGTTTGGATTAGGCTTCCGAACACAAATTAAAGCGTTCGGAATCTTTATGTCGCCATAAAGATCGGACCATCTCATTCCCGACAGAAGTCGGGATTTAGCGTATGGCCTCTGAGGATTCCCCGACGTTGCGTCGGAGCCTTTCCTGCTGGTTGTCTGCTTCACCTTTGGAGTTTTACTTCTTATTATTTAATAATAACAAGAAGTCCCTTAGGATACATTGCAGATGTTCCAGCATATAGCTAAATTTGCATCCTGAGATTACTCTCAGGAGGCCCCATTAAAGTCGAGGCGACCGCCCCAGTCAAACTACCCACCAGACACTGTCCCCAGTTTTCACCTGGGTAAGAATTAAAATTAAGTCAGGGTGGTGTCTCATTGGCGTCCCGACGTAACGTCGGGACTCCCACCTACGCTGAACAGACTTAACATCAAT
>QMLL01000265.1 GCA_003646715.1 Deltaproteobacteria bacterium | reverse complement strand
GTCCGCCCGGGAAAGTCGCTGTTTTTACTCTATGCCAAGGAGTTTTCCCCCATTCATACAAGGCATAAAAACAACATTGACAGCTTCATCTAAAGCTAGCGATAATGAGATTAGGGGTGATTTTACCAGTAAACACTCCAAAGGAAGAGTGGAAACATCATGATTTTCAATACGCTATCAAAAAAGATAAAAAGACATGAATGAAGAAACAAAAAAACATCTGAGAAAAGTGATTATATTCGTTTTTCTATACATATGCGTGATAACGCTTAGCGCATTTATTCTGATTCCTAATTACCAACCATTTGGTTTTATCATCTGGATATTCATTAGCTTTAGCGGCGTAATTTTGTTTGTCAGGTGGCATACCCAAAATACAGCTTATATTTGTCCTGAATGCGGTTACGCATTTACCATAACTACATCAAGAAGCTTCATTAGCCCTCACATGTGGAGAAGAAAACTCTTAAGATGCCCAAAATGTGGTAAAAGGAACTGGTGTCTGGCCGTAAGTGTTAAAGAAATTATGTAGAGAACTCTCCCCAAATGTGAGATAGTAGCAAGTTCCCCCCAAAGAGGCCAAATGGCCTCATAGTCAGGCCAAATAACCTTGTATTTCCAAAATACGCATAATTGCAAGCCATCCTGGCTTACTGGAACACAGAATAAGGGTTGGCACTGTTTTTGCCCCAATCTAACCAGGAAAACTATTTTTGTGCCAGAACAAATAGAAAAAAATGAGTGGGAAAATGAAAAAAATACAAATCCACCTCCTATGGATTGGGGATGAAGCAAGCGAGTGGCAACATGTGGGAACGCCCGCGAGTTCTGGGGATTTTTGAAAATGCTAACTTCAGAAGTCATAGATGATCAAACACTTGGTTACGACGTTAATCTGCTTTCACTGTTTGCTCGTATGCTCGATGGAACAATCGTGGTAGCGAAAAGTGGACATGTACTATTTGCCAATGCCGCAGCGGGAAAGATGCTAAATCTTCATTCAAAAAAGCTCATTGGTCATCTCTTTCCTTATTCTGTAACAACCAACACGCCCGTTGAACTCCAAATAACGAGGAGTAATGGAGAGACCAGAGTTTTAGAGATGCTAGCAACAGAGACCACGTGGCACAATTGTCCGAGCTATTTCATCATCGTACGTGACATTACTAGACGTGGAAAAGCCGAGGCTGAAAATAAACTCTTATTGGCTGCGCTCGAAAAGATAGAAAATCGTCTTGGTCAGGCAGAGAGGATGGAAGCAATTGGAACACTTGCTGGGGGAATCGCACACGATTTTAATAACATTCTGTCAGCAATTATCGGTTATACACAACTCATTTTAATGGACTCAAAAAATGATCCAAAAAGATGCGCTGATCTGAGAGAAGTATTGAATGCTTCATATCGAGCCAAAGATCTTGTTAGACAAATTTTGTCTTTCAGCAGGCAAACGTGCAATCGCAAGGCCCCCATGTCCCCGGCACCTATAATTGAAGAGGTAATCAAACTATTGAGAGCAAGTCTGCCAAGTACCATCGAAATAAAGCATTCTATCTCAGCCAAAAAGGAACTGATTGAGGCTCAACCCACGCAAATACACCAGGCAATAATGAATCTTGCCATAAATGCGGCACACGCAATGAACGATACAGGAGGTGTTTTAGCAATCGGCCTCGACACGGTAGAGCTCGGATCAGACGCCTTTAAGACTCACCCTAACCTCGCTTCTGGTCAATACCTTCGATTAGAAATAAGCGACACAGGGTGTGGAATCGAACCTGGAATCGCGGACCGTATTTTTGAGCCTTATTTCACGACAAAGAACAAAGAAGAAGGGACAGGTCTCGGGCTTTCCGTTGTAAATAGTATTGTAAATTCATTAAACGGGGCTGTAACAGTTTACAGCGAAGTTGGTGTCGGTACGACCGTTCACGTGTATTTACCAATTATAGAACGAAAAAATTTCCCGTCCGGTACCGAAACTGAGGAAGTTCTTCCCGCAGGGCACGAACATATTCTACTTATTGATGACGAACCTGCAATAGCTGACACAACAAGACGAGCGCTGGAGAAATTAGGCTATGAGGTCACAATAAGAACAAGCAGCATAGAAGCGTTAGAGCTATTTAAAAAACAACCGGAAAGATTCGATCTTGTAATAGCAGATCTGACAATGCCGAAGATGACAGGAGATACTCTCTCAGCCAAAATTCTGGAACTCAAACCGAGTATGCCTATTATTCTTTGCACAGGATTCAGCGTGAAAATCTCAGGTAGCAGAGCGGAAAAAATAGGGGTAAAGAAGCTCCTTATAAAGCCCCTCCTAATAAAGGAACTCGCAAATGGTATACGAGAAGTATTGGACAGGAACAAGAGAAAGATTTAGAAGAGAATAAATCCCCTTTAGACTTTTCACCCTTCCAATGGTAACTTAATTAAGAAAGTGGTTCCTTTCCCTTTTTCGGTGTCAAATGTAAGAGAGCCACCATGTTTATCAACCACTATGGAATATGAAATTGCCAGACCCTGTCCGGTCCCCTTTCCAACTTCTTTAGTCGTAAAAAAGGGATCAAAAATTCTTGATTGAATGGATTCTGGAATTCCATTTCCTGTATCGGTTATCCTGATTTCTGCCCAATTTTCATTTTTTCTGGTTGAAATCCTTATTTCTCCTTTTTGATTCTCTTTCGGCTGCTCACCAATTTTTTCAGCGATTGCATGTGCCGCATTTACCACCAGGTTTAAGAAGACTTGATTGAGTTCTCCCGGCAGACACGGAACAGGCTGAAGGTCTGGATCAAGATCCAGCACAAGCTCGGCAACGTACTTCCACTCATTTTTACTAATAGTCATCACATTTTCCAAAGCCTTGTTGAGATCTACTGGAGTTTTCTCTGTAGATCCGGGATGAGAAAATTCTTTCATTGCTTTTACAATTTTTGCCACATGCTCTATTCCTTCAAGGCTCTGATCCAATGCTCTCGGAATTTCTTCTTCCAAATATTCTATGTCTATTTCGCTCTTGATTTGGTTTATCACCTCTAATTCTTTTTTCCGTTTCCCCTCTTTTTCAAGATTGTCTGTAAGCTCCTGATAGGCATGAGACAGTTCGTCCAAATCCGAAAAAGAATCTTTTAAAAACCGTAAATTATCTCCGACGTACTGCGCGGGTGTGTTTATTTCATGGGCTATTCCTGCTGCAAGTTGTCCTATTGCCTGAAGCTTCTGCGATTGTAACATTTGATTTTCCATTGTCCACCACTCGGTGATGTCAGTCCCTATAATTATAAAGCCTGAAATCTCTTCTCCATCACTTATTTTGGGAGTAAGAGATAGACTTAGAATTCTTTTTGTACCATCCTCTCTGGCAAACTTTACTTCACGAATTTCTATCTTTGTTCTTTTATCCCGCGAGTCTACCAATGCTTTTGAGATCTCCTTCCACTCCCAGCGAATTGGAAGTTCCGAGAGTTTACATCCCAGGGCGCTGTTTTCAGGGATACTCAGCGTTTCCTGAGCAGTTTTGTTCCATCGCTTAACAATTCCATCGGATGTGAGCTCAATAAGTATTGAGGGCAGAGACGAGATGAGTTGTTCCATATCCTTGTTCGCCTGCCTGAGGGCTTTTTCTGACATTTTACGCTCGGTAATATCCCGTAGAATACCAACTGCATGCCACTTCCCCCTTAACTTTAGCGCTGATATGGAAAGCTCAATCGGAAATTCATTCCCTTCGCTATTATGAGCTGAGACTTCAACTACCGTACCAACAAGCGGTCCCTTTCCGGTTTCCCTGAAAACTTCAAAAGCCTTGCTGTGCTGGTCTCTGTATTGAGGAGGGATAAGATAATCACACAATTTCTTCCCAAGAATTTCTTCTCTTTTATACCCAAATATCTTTTCTGCTGCATCATTCCAGAAAGCAATTTCCCCATCATTGTCGATC
>QMLL01000264.1 GCA_003646715.1 Deltaproteobacteria bacterium | reverse complement strand
CATGAATAGAAGACTTGTCCATATTTGTATCGCTTTAATCATGGTAATTTATTTGGCTCATCCTGGTATATCCCACTCTGTCACGAATTCTTCCTCGAAATTTTCACAGGCCAGGCAATCGGCATCTCAACTTGACCTTATTCTTTTCAATGTCGAACAACAATGGAGAACCTCTATTCTGGAAGGAAGTGACTACTTTCACGCCATTGCACCACTGGTTATAAAAGCCAGAGTCTTTATACATTGCTACTACGACACCAAAACAGACAAAATTGCAGTTGTCGGCTTCATAAGTAACGAAGAAGATTTTTTTCAGTTAACCCTTTTCGACCGTAAAGAATTATTGAAACAAACCCTGAATCTACTGTCAGATTTCATGGCGTCCAAAGTCAATTATGCCACCACGAAGAAACCTCTGAAGATGAATGACATAAAACTTGAGCTGGTACTGAATAGCAGCCCTCCACGTGCCAGAGGAGTGTTAAAAGACTGTGGCTTACCTAACGGACAGGCAGGATTTGTGGATGGAAAATTGATTTTTGCAGAAGAGCTCTATTTAACGATTAGATCTGAGGATGCATGGAAGAAAGAGGAACCTTCGAAGAACACCATCATTATGATTCCTTTTTCCTCCATATAACACAATGTTCGGTTGACAGTTGCCACATCAGTCTGCTAAAAGTCCCCGGTAGTCATCGATTTTCTCTCGCAAGGAGCAATCAACAATATGAAGAAGAAAAAGGGGAAGCCCAAAACAAAAAAAATAATAGAAGAAAAAATACCTTTTCCAACGCAGATAGCAGACTGGGCAAAAGAACACGAAAAACAGCTTTATATTGTAGCGATAATAATTCTTATCCTGGTTGGAAGCGGTTGGTGGTATAAAAATTACCAAAAACACAAAGAATGGAGAGCACAAAAGCAGTATTCCATTATTGTTTCAACCTACCCTACCGACAATCTTACAGACAAAACAAAATGGCAAACACCCATAAAAAAACTTGAAGCTTTCTTGCATGAATTTAAAGGCACAAAAACATCTCTGGCTGCACAGCTAGACCTGGCAAACGCCTTTTACCACGTAGGTTCTTACGGCAGAGCTATCGATTTATACACAGAATTGCTGGATCAAATAGATTCCAACCATCCTTACTGGCAACTGTCCCAGTTTGGACTGGCGTATTGCTATGAAGGGAAAAAGGATTACACGAAGGCCATATCAATACTGGAAAAAGTAAAGGCAAACCCGGATACCACCATGATGGCCCTGGTACATTACAACCTCGGCAGGATTTATGAATTGACTGGCAAGAAATCAAAAGCGCTGGAAGAATATAAAAAGTATCTGGAAAAAGAGAATTTTGGAATATTCAAGGTGCTGGTAGAAGAGAAAGTGAAGGTACTAGAGCACAAGACAGTATCTTGACCTAAGAATCAATAACTACCAGGCTTAAATCATCGCGAATACCGTATCGGGTGAGACAAAAATCGTATTTCGTCGGATCAGCCGGGCATAACTTCCTGAAAGCATCTGTGATTTCAAGGGCTGTGAGCATATTTGCCTGTTTCCTATTTGTTAACCCCAGTCTAAGCGATATACTATGCATGTGAGTATCAAGAGGGATAATCAATTTTGATGGGGATACATCTTTCCAGCCACCAGGATCCACTTCATCTTCTCGAACCATCCATCTCAAAAAGAGATTTAACCGCTTACAGGCACTGCCCTTCTCTGGATCAGCAAGGACTCCCGATCCACTCTTACAACCAAACCGTTTTAGCCTCCGCACAAAACTTTTCAGCGCAGGTAACACGGTTTCGTCATCTTTCCCCACCCCCGACACGAAACAGGCTTCCAGTGATCCATGAACTTCAATTATTTTTTTTACGCTAAATAAAAGTAACGCAATGTCTTTACCAGTCGTAAATCTATGTTTAAAGTCCTTAAAGGCTTTACGCATTGAATCAAGAGACCTCGTTTCGACAAATCCCCTGGGCTTTTCCGTAATGTTCAATACAAACCCCACGCTCTTAAGTATCTGGGCCACTCTTCCATAAGCAAGAGAAGACGAAATAAGAGCTGCTATCTCTCTGTCTCTAACATCCGGGTAACTGTAAAGGAACTCCAGGGGATCCGGATGTACAAATTTTCTCCTGTTAAGCCTCAGGTATAGATTTTCCAGAACGTCTTTACTAAAGTGAATTCTTATTTTTGCGAGCTCCTTCTGCACGCTCACACCTTTACCATAATTAGAGAATACCTGAGAGATTACAGGATGGGTTTTCTTAAAGCAAGTGAGTTACAGACCGCTTCCGAACTCTACCAATTCTTCCAGAGCTGGCCTGGATAGGATTTTTATGTGCGGACCATTTATTTCTATGATTCCTTGTTTGTTCATCCTGGCAAATATTCTGGAGAGAGTTTCCGGTATTGTGCCCAGCAAACTTGCAAGTTGCCCCTTGGTAATATCAAGTTTCACCTCCAATGATCCACCCTCTCTATCACTTAAGTAAAGAAGATAGGCAGCAAGACGACTTGGTACTTCTTTTAGCGACAGATGTTCAATCTGTACGGTGAACTCCCGGAGTCTCCTGGCCAGAATTGCCAGCATGTTCAAGGCAAGAGACGGATTTTTCTCGATCAACTTTATCAAAGATGCCCTGGGAAAAAACAACACTTTTGACTTTTCCAGGGCCTCGGCGTTTGCAGGAAAGTGTTTGCCGGCAAATACCGGAACTTCCCCAAATGGTTCCCCGCTGCCAAAAATATGAAGTGTTTGTTCTTTCCCTCCAGGCGAAAGTTTATATACTTTTATACGGCCCTGCAATACAAGGTAGAAACCTGTTCCTTCATCACCTTCGGAAAATATTACCTGTCCCTTATCCCGATCCAGAGTAACGGTAATCTGCGCCAAGTCTACCAGTTGCTCTTTTGGCAACCCATTAAACAAAGGAATTTTTGATAAATATTCTACCAGTTCCATTGGCTGATATAACTGTGAAAATGAACGAAAATGACTCAGAACAACTAATATGCCCACTTATTAGGCCTAGAAAATTGCAAAAAAGTCAAGTACTAATTCCCTCAAATATGGATTACACACCAGATTAAAATTTTAAGGTATTTGACTTAAATCAATGAACCGCAAACAGTTACTGTTATAATACAATAAAAAGATAATCACAAAAATATTCAGACAGAGGACAGAAAAATGAAATGTCCAGGACAAGACAGCAGGTATTGGAAGCCAGGAGCAATATATGAAGCAAAATGCCCGAAATGCGGACACGAAGTAGAGTTCTTCAAGGACGAACCGGCAAGAAAGTGCAGTAATTGTGGCTACCGGTTCATTAACCCAAAGATGGACTTTGGATGTGCATCTTATTGCAAGTATGCTGAACAATGCCTTGGTGAATTGCCTCAGGAACTTCTGGCAAAAAGAGAAGATCTTTTGAAAGATCGGGTAGCAATACAGATGAAAAGGTATTTTGGGCGTGATTTCAAACGAATAGCCCATGCAACCAAAACAGCAAGATATGCTGAACAAATAGTGAAAGAAGAAGGCGGAATGCCGGCCATAGTGCTTTCTGCTGCTTACTTAAGGGAAATAGGCATAAAAGAAGCAGAAGAAAAACACCCGGATAACCCGGAAAAGTATCAGATTGAAGAAGGATTACCTATTGCTACCGAAATCCTTAAAAATCTCGATGCGAAAGAAGAACTGATTGAAGAAGTGTGTAACATCATCTCCAAAATGGACAAAGATAAAGAAAAGGATGATCTTAATTCAAAGATCCTCCACGATGCCGACTTAATTGTAGCTATTGAAGAGAGGCTCAAAGATTCGGAAATCGAAAAGACGGAAATGGAAAAACTGGTGAACCGTTTTCTTACCAAAACAGGTCAGGAACTGGCAAAGAAAAAGTTTCTGAATACCCGATAAAT
>QMLL01000263.1 GCA_003646715.1 Deltaproteobacteria bacterium | reverse complement strand
ATCCTCCCGGTTTCGAATAAAAAACTTTACTTTTTCCATCCTTCATGAGCTTCACCGCAATGAAGTAAGGAGTCCTCTTTACCCCTATCTCTTTATAAAGTTTGAACTCTCCGTCAGGAATCAAAGGAAAAGGTATGTTGTACTTCTTCTTAAAAAAATTTATTTCGTATTGAGAATTGCCGATCCCTATTCCGAAGATCTTGACTCGATCTTTAAGTGCAGGGCTCTTCTGAATATCTTCGTAAAGCTTGTTTACGTCCGGAGCACTTCTCTGACAATGAGGGCAATACATGCTAAATATTTCTGCGATTACTACATCAGCATTGATATCTGACACGGTGAAATCTGCCTTTTTATCCGCGATTCCGAGATATTTTCGATCAATTTTACTTTCGGGAACCGGCAGTTTGAATTGTGGCATTTCAGCACCTTCACGAGGGGGAGCACTCCTCGCATATGCAACAAAAACTAGGCATAAAAACAAAACCACGCTCAAACAAAGTTTCGAGATTTTGACCAACATCTGTAACTCCTTTTTTAAGTTTTAACTTAACCGTCAATCAATCGGGCAACTGGATAAGTACTCGCCAGGGATGTTCAAAACTGGTTTTTCCTAATCACACAAAGTTCCGGAGGATCTTTCAAGATTCTTTTTAGGGTCGAGAAATTCCGTTGCCAAAAATTATTTGCTCACCTTTCTTGTGTAGGAAGGATCAGCTTTTGAAAGTCTAACACTACAGAAGACTTTTGAAAACACTGCTTCGTTATTCGTTTGCTTTTAATAGTAAACATTACTATAAAGAAAATCAAGATTCAAGGAGTAACTCCTATTTCCATCTTTCTTTTAAAACGGCAAAAATAATCTTGCCATAAAAGACTTTTCAGGTTAGGGAGATACAATCTAACCTTTGGATGATAGAGATTGGAGACAAAATTATGGAGCCTGAAAAATTATACGACATTCTCAGCAAGTTCGCGAAATCAAGAGGCTGGGAACTTAACAAAGATAAAGAATCAGTAATGTTTATCCTGGAGGGACTCTTAGAAAACGAAAAAAGATACGGGTACCGGGCCTGCCCTTGCAGGTTACACTGGGGAGACAAAGAAAAGGACAAGGATGTAATATGCCCGTGTGAGTACTCCGCTGAAGATATTGAAGAATACGGTAGCTGTTACTGTACGCTTTATGTCTCTCCGGAGTGGAACAAGGAAACGGTTGAAAAGAGACTGGTTCCCGAAAGAAGACCTCAGGAAAAAATTCCTTTGATGTGAGCGGGAATTCGATCATGGAGCTGACCTTGTTTATTAAAACATCCGGATGACGCGGTGGAGGATAAAATGGAAACTGTTAAGCTTTACACACTCAGTACCTGCATTCATTGCAAAAGACTGAAAGAATTTATGAACAAACTTAATGTCCAATACGATTTCATTGATGTGGATCTTCTGAAGGGAGAAGAAAGGACAAAGGTTGTTGATGAAATAAAAAAACTGAATCCCAGTTGTACGTTTCCAACGATGAAAATAGGCGACGAAGTAATAGTCGGATTTGACGAATCGAAATTAAAGAAAGCGTTAAAAATAAGTTAAAGAATATATGTTTAGTTTTCGAAACAATTGGACCATTCACTGTCTCCTAAGAGGCTGGATCCGCCAATATGTTTCCAGTCTTAAACTCGCAAGTTATTCAGTGCGTCTAGCAAACGATCAGTGAGTTGCTCACATGCAAAAAGCAGCGACTCTATATCCAGAGTCTCAAGTACTCTGGAGTCGAACAGAAACTTTGCCTTGGCTTCAAAGCCTTCGTCAGGTTCCTCGTCCCACCACTGGATTCTTATCTTGAGCTTTGGCAATATTTGAAAATCAGCCACAACATCCACCTGAACATCTGTTTCCACCACCACTCCACCGACTTTTTTTATTACTTCAGGCAAGGCATTCATTTTCCCCGCGAAGGCTTTTGCAAGAGGTTCTTCACAGTGCGATCTTAAGCTCTTGATTTTAGAGACAGAATTGGGAAGGCTTTCCATCCCCACCCATTCACCAGAAGGTTCGACCACTCCACCGATCACGTAATTGTAGATAAATATTTTTTCCCAGGGATCTATATCTCCCTCAGGGACCTGGGAAACATCGCTTTCGGACACGATAACCTTCTTACCAAAATATTCAAGCTCAAGTACAGTGACCCCATCTATCACTCTTACTTCAGCACCAAGGCTCGGAGCAATTTTTTTCAAATCCCACTTCTTTATCTCTTCTCTCAGAAAATCCAGTGCTTTCTGGAACCCCTCCCTTTTCACGCCAATCCCCTTCGCAAGCTGATCTGTCAAGCGAGTCTTGAGGGGTTCCGTCTTTTCATCATCCAGATAGGGACACAAACCGATTTCAGCCTGTCCGACCACGACCTGAGTCGCAAACGCCAGGCAGGAAGCAAAACCACACTCTCCGCAATTGGTTTTCGGGGTGATCTGATAAAGGTCTACCGGGGTTACCCGGTTTTTTGGATTTTCGGAGCGACTACTGCCCATGTTTTACCAAATCTCCACTTCTGACTATTACCTTCCCAGAGTCAAAATTTACCATCATTCGGCGTTCACGTAAACCCAATATCAGCCCCCCAATCAATCAAGCTGGACATTTCGGTTATTTTCTCAAGTACTTGAAACTTGCATGAGGTCTACCCACATAACATGAGTACGTGAAACCGTATTTTTTGATTATTTGGTACGCTTGCTCTGCCTCACTCTTGTTATTTCCAAAATCAAACAACCAGTGGCTTCCATCCACAATCTTCCAGCGCCCGTTAATCCTTTTTAGAGCAATCCGATTAGGATTGAACGACAGGCAGTCCTCTCCAGCCACAGATCCCGTCGGGGCATTTCCTGAAACAAGCATGTATTCAAATGAAGGTCCCGGACGTCCCACAAAGCATGACTGGTTCATTCGATAGTGTTTAATAATACGCAGGGCTTTGTATGCCTCGTTTTTCTTGTTACCAAAATCAAACAGCCAATGATTGCCGTCTACAATCTTCCATCGCCCTCTTATCTTCGCCACTCTGGCTGATTCCGGGTTAAAGGAAATGCAATCCTCTTGGACGCTTGCGGTTCTCCTGGCACGTCTAAACTCATAGACATTCCAGTAGTCCGTTCGATTACTTCCGTCCGTAAAATGAGTATAAGATTCTACTTTAAGCATGTTCCGCCTGGCCTTAATCACAAGCAAGGTTTCACTAAAACCACTTTTGAACACTGCGGTAAGAACTTTAGCTGTTCTAATTAAATCCGACGAGACACTTGTGCCATAAGCGATTCCTTTTACCGTACCCCAGTCGCAGTCGGTGGGATGACATTTGCCCCACGCTCTGACACTTACATCCTTACCGCGAACTTTTATGTCCAGCGTTGTTATACCCCTGGTATTGGGATCCACATTCTTCCATTTACCGCTAAACTCGTTCAAGCCTGCCAGTGAAGCCGTTGAAAAAAACAGGAGCAACAAACAGCATACTAGACCTACTAGGTTCCTTCTCATAATACCCTCCTTATTGAATGGTTTAAAAAGGTGAGCCATCATACTACTGGTTGGAGTATATAGGGATTTGTTACCAATGGTCAATAAGAATAGCCAAATTTTTATTGTAATTTCAAAGCGATCCCGGCTTCTTTCCCCGGGATCGCTTCTTAACGCCGAGTACGCCCCTGTTTCGGTATCAAAACCCCCTGGATTTGACACCGTGAAACGTGATAGCAATGTTTAGAAGGAAATCCCCCTACTTATAGATTCCAGCCCCAACATACATATCCATTCCCGGAACCCTGTAAATATAAGTCTCTTTCAGGGAAGGTTTGTCCTCACCTGGTTTCGGCCACATATACTCTACCCAGCCTTCTCCCTTAGGACTTTTTGCAACTTTGTCGAACTCGATAAAAATCTTTTTAGGGTT
>QMLL01000262.1 GCA_003646715.1 Deltaproteobacteria bacterium | reverse complement strand
TTCAAATTGTACGATACTTATGGATTCCCCATTGACATAATTACGGACCTGGCTAGAGACAAAGGGTTTGATGTAGACCATGCCGGGTTTGAAGAAAGGATGGAAAAGCAACGAGAACAATCCAGGAAACACTGGAAAGGTAGTGGTGAAAGGGAACTTGCCCCGGCTTACAGAAAGCTTGGTGCCAAGGGAACCAAGACCACCTTTCTTGGCTATGAGCAACTCACGGCCAAAAGCAAGGTGGTTGCCCTCGTAAAAGACGGGGAGCTGGTTGATGAAGCCCGAGCCGGCGAACAGGTAGAACTTGTTACTGAAGAAACCCCGTTTTACGGAGAAGCTGGTGGGCAGGTGGGCGACAAAGGAATTATCAAGGGTGATAATTTCCTGATGCACGTAATTGATACGTTAAAACTTCCTGGTGACCTCATAGTGCATGTGGGGGAAATAAAAGAAGGTATAGTTAGAACCGATGAAGTAGTGGAGCTGGTTGTTGATAAAGAACTTCGGGAGGATACTGCAAGAAACCACACTGCTACGCACCTGTTGCATGCGGCGTTAAGAGAGGTTCTTGGAGATCATGTAAAGCAGGCAGGTTCTCTTGTTAGCCCAAAAGGATTCAGGTTTGACCTTACGCATTTTGCAGCTATTACGCCTGAGGAAATCAGGAAAATAGAAGAAATAGTTAATCAGAGAATTCGAGAGAATATCCCGCTTGAAACCAGAATTATGACCATGGAAGAAGCTATCAAGGCGGGTGCTATTGCTCTTTTTGAAGAAAAATACGGAGAAAAAGTCCGACTTGTGCAGATAGCTGATGTTAGCAAAGAGCTTTGTGGCGGAACCCATACCAGTCGCACCGGAGATATTGGGCTGTTTCTCATCGTGCACGAAACCAGTGTTGCTGCCGGAGTGCGTAGAATTGAAGCTATAACAGGAAGAGAAGCTGTTGCTTATGTGCAGAAACAGCGTGAGTGTATAAATGACCTGTGTAAGCTGATTAAGACAAGCCCGCAAGAGCTGTCTTCGAGGGTTAATCAGTTGCTGGAACAGCAGAAAAAACTTGAAAAAGAGCTTGAAGCGTTGAAGGCGTCGCTCAGTTCCAAGAAAACCTTTGATCTTATGGATAACGTTCGGGAGATCAAAGGGTTAAAAGTGCTTGTAACGGAAGTTGATGCAGATTCTCCCAAAATTTTGAGAGAAATGATGGATAAGCTTAAACAGAAAATCAAGTCCGGTGTTGTGATACTGGGTGCCAAGGGCGACGGGAAAGTAATGCTTATCGCTGGAGTTACAGATGATCTGGTGGCCAAAATCTCGGCCAACGATTTGATCAAAAAGATGGCGGCCATTGTTGGAGGAGGTGGCGGAGGACGCCCTGATATGGCTCAGGCCGGTGGAAGCAAACCTGAGAAACTGTCGGAAGCACTGGATGCATCTTTGAAATTAGTGGAGGAGATGGCGAGCTAGATGCCTGCTAATTTACCACCGCACTACTTCGAAGCAGAACAGCGTTACAGGGAAGCGAAGACCCCTGCAGAGAAAATAGCGGCTCTGGAGGAAATGTTGACCATCATGCCCAAACACAAGGGCACAGATAAGTTGCGTGCTTCCCTGCGGCAAAAGATATCAAAACTGAAGAACCAGGCTCAAAAAAAGAAAGCAACCACATCCAAAAGGGATCCTGCCAGTGCCATTGAAAAAGAGGGAGCAGGACGGCTCGTTATAACCGGGATGCCCAACGTTGGTAAATCTTCCCTGGTGAGAGCAGTGACCAATGCTACCCCTGAAGTGGCGGATTTTCCTCACACTACCTGGAAACCGGTGCCAGGGATGATGCCCTTCGAAAATATTCAGATTCAGGTCGTGGATACCCCTCCCCTGAATCCTGATTATAATGAACCATGGCTTATTGAACTCATGAAGCGAAGCGATTTGCTGGGTATCATGGTTGATCTTCATGCAGATCCGATTCAGCAACTGGAAATGAGCCTGGATATTCTGATAAAATATAAAGTTATTGATCCAGCATATCTGGAGGGGAGAAAGCCAGAGGACGAGAGAAAACGAAAACCAATTCCAATAATAATTGCCAATAAGAACGATAATCAGGAAGACGACGAAATATTCGAAATATTTTGTGAACTTACCGATGTGCCTTTACCAAAGGTTAACATTTCATCAAAAACGGGTTATAATTTAAATGCATTTTCCAGGACCATCTTTGATTTGCTTGGAGTCATCAGAGTTTACAGTAAGGCTCCGGGAAAGGAACCTGATTTAAACGCACCATTTATTTTACCAAAAAACAGTACGTTACTAGATTTTGCAGGAAAAATTCACAAAGATTTCGTAAAAAAGTTGAAATATGCAAAAATTTGGGGTAAAAAGGTGTTCGATGGCCAGATGGTTCAAAGATCGCACGTGCTGGAAGATGGTGATATTGTAGAAATTCATATCTGAACAGAACTATATTTTAGCCAGGAATTTGTGGTTTAGACCTTTCATAGTGTGTTATTCCGCTTGTTCTAACAGTAGTTGTCTTGATATAGACCTCAATCATCCTTATCTTATTCAAGGAGATCGGTTCTTCTTCGGTATCTGAAGAAAATCCCAGTTCGAGACATGAGTAGAAGCGACGGGGGGGAAGGGTAGTTTTCCCATTGATTAATGGGAGTTATAAAGGGCACAAATAATCCTATTTTACAGGTAGACTTTTCTGGAACTTTTTGGGTTCTGAGGGGTCTTAATAAATAGAAAATGATAATTTTAGAATAATGTAATCTAGCATAGTCTGGAAAGAGATCGCAAGAGGTGAGCAATGAAAGCGATTGCAGAAACAAAAAGCAGGAAAAGGCGCGGGAGGAGAAAGAAAACTCCCGATATTCATGAAACATTTGCGAAAGAAACTCCCTTCATCAGCGAAGGAGGGGAGATGATGGATGCGTACGCACTTTTAACGTCTTCTCTTCTTGCTGACAAGAAGGATGAAGAGTTTCTTGCCGATAATGTTGCGGACGAGACCGTGTCTTCTCTTTCTCTTGTTGAAGAAGAAGAAGACACTGTTGCGGACGATCACATCAGTTGCTATCTCAGGGAGGTAGCGGCTTATCCTCTGTTGAGTGCAGAGGAGGAAATGGAGCTTGCCAAGGACATAATGGAGGGAGAAGAGGCTCTTCGCAAATTGGTGGAAGAGAACAAGGACAAAAGTCCTGAGCTTCAGAAGCTCTGGCAGAAAATCTCTAAGATCATTAAGAATGTTGAGAAATTTCCTGGTGTAAGAGATAAGTTACTGACTCTGATTATGAAGACTCTTCGTGAAGCGGCAGCCAAGGAAGAAGAGCCAGGATACTTTAGTGAACTTCTAGCTGAAGCTGAGAAGCACATTGCGAAAATTGAGTCGGCAAAACACAAGCTCATACAGGGCAACCTGCGCCTTGTTCTGAACATTGCTAAACAGTACCGCGGGCGTGGAATGACTTTTGACGACCTGATCCAGGAAGGTAACATGGGTCTTATTAAAGCGGTTGGCAGATATGATTTCAGCAAGGGATACCGTTTCAGCACTTATGCGACGTGGTGGATCAGGCAGAGCATTATAAGAAGTATTTACGATAAGACGAGAACAATTCGTCTACCGGTACACTTTATCGAGATGAAGAACCTGTTTTTCAAGGTGTACCATAATCTTTTGAAAGAACTAAATAGAGAACCCACGCCAGCGGAAATAGCGGAGCATTCCAAGCTGCCGCTGGACAAGGTAAAGATGATATTCAACATGTCTGCTCGTCCGATTTCTCTTGAAACGCCGATTGGCGAAGACGGGCAGAGGCTGGCAGATTTTATCGAGGACGAATCTTCGGATTCTCCAATGGAAGACTATGCGAGAAAAGAGCTCGTGGAGGCTACTAGGGCTCTACTGGCATCGTTGCATCCGAGGGAGGAGAAGATCTTG
>QMLL01000261.1 GCA_003646715.1 Deltaproteobacteria bacterium | reverse complement strand
TACGGTTGCTTGGTGAATATCATTCCCAAGTTCTTCTCTGTTATACCAAGATTGAGCATATGGACCTAATACCTCAATATTGAGATCAAGAACCTGTTGGTAAAGCTCCGCTCCACATATTTTCAATATTGATGATTCTGGCCCTGGAGAGGATCCAGCCTTTAGCTTTAACAAGATCCTTAAAAAGGTATAGAGGAGCGATTTACAATCAATTTCCAGCAAAGCTAATTTTCTCCTGAAAACCTCATCTTCAATATAACGCTTGCCTTTGTAAGTGTTTTTCCTGGCATTCTTTTTTACCGTTTCTAACGCGTAAAACAACTCTCCAACAGGAAATGCATTTAACCTCTCGTGTTCAAGAATAGCGCGGGCAATTTTCCACCCTTCATTAATATTTCCAACCACGTTCTCCAGAGGCACTCGAACATCATCAAAGAACACTTCACAAAATGGATACTCATCGGTAAGGGCTTCGATCGGGCGAATCGTAATCCCAGGACTATTTAGATCAACAAGCAGAAAGGTAATCCCCTCCTGTTTTTTCCCACTTGAATCGGTTCTCACCAGCATAAACATCCAGTCAGCATGATCTGCCATGGTTGTCCATATCTTCTGGCCGTTTACTATAAGTTCGCCATCCTTTATTCTGGCACTGGTTTTCAAGCTGGCAAGGTCGGATCCTGCATTCGGCTCCGAAAATCCCTGGCACCACACTGTATCCCCTGACAATATGCCGGGAATAAAACGTTGTTGCTGTTCCTCAGTGCCAAACTGAAGAAGGATGGGCACAAGCATGTTTACGGCCAATAGTTTTGTCTTTAGTCTTGGTGCTCCAGAAAGGCCATACTCATAGTTAAAGATGAACTGTTCAGTCTCTGTAAATCCTGCGCCTCCTACCTCCTTTGGAAGTTCCGGGGCTATCCATCCCTTTTCGTAGAGCATTCGGTGCCATTTCCTCTGCAACTTAGGGTCAAGGGTGGTTCCCCCGAGGGTCTGATCTCTCATTTCTGGTGGCAACTTTTCATCGAGCCATCTTCTTAGCTCTTCCCTGAATGCCACAGCCTCTTCAGAGTTAAAAATGTCCATCTTTTCTACTCCTTGCTACTAATATTCTTGTAAATTGAGATACCGCTTCATGTGGTATTCTGCGTCTCCAAAAAGTGTCTCGGCAACCTTTGAACGCTTCAGGAAAAGACCAATGTCAGCTTCATTGCTGAAACCTATCGCTCCAAACATCTGGACACTCATTTTGCACATCTCCGTGTAGACTACAGAACACTTGGCTTTTGCAAGAGAAGCAGAAGCTGCCTTCTCGCCAGTATTACTTTCGATTGAGGCTACAGCATAATAAGTGGCTGATGTTGCCAACTCTTTTGAAATAAACATGTCAGCAGCCTTATGTTGTAATGCTTGAAAAGATCCTATGGGCCTTCCAAATTGTTCCCTTTGACACAAATAATCGAGCGTCATATCCATGACAGTCCTCATTCCCCCGATCATTTCACAGCAGAGACCGACAGCAGCCTCATCAATGACATCGCAAAGAATTGGGTATCCTTTGTCCGGCTCCCCAAGAATGGACTCTGAAGATACAATCACTTCTTTCAACTCAACAATGCAGGAGTTTCTACCATCCATCGTTTTCAATGGAGTTATAGTTAACCCTTCGCTCTTTCGGGGAATAATAAAGAGCGTTATTCCATTTGTGTCTGAAACATCTCCAGAGGTACGGGCTGAAACGATAAATTTATCTGCCGAGCAACCATCCATGACAAATATTTTTCTTCCAGAAACCATAAATTTATCTTTCGTTTGAACAGCAGTTGTTGTGCAAAAGTTGACGTCGTACCGCCCATTATCTTCCAGATAAGCCACTGTTACCATTAAATCACCAGACACTATCCTTTTAAGAATATCTATCTTCTGGGATTCGGTTCCTGCTCGCAGCACACTATTACCTCCAAGGAGGACAGAGGAAATGAAGGGTTCAGGCAATAATCCTGCTCCAAACTCTTCCAGTAATACTGCTGCATAGCTAAAACTCAACCCGAGCCCCCCATATTTCTCGGGGTAAAGCACACCAAGCCATCCAAGCTCGGCCATTTTCTTCCACATCTCCCTGGAATATCCCAAATGATCTTTTTTCAATTCTCTCAAGCGGTTAAATGAGTGTTCCTTTTTTATGAACGAAGCTGCACTTTCTTTCAGTATGCGGTGCTCACTTGACGCTCCAAAATCTACCATTGTATTTTCTCCATTGAAGGTCAATATCAAGTGTATTGTGTAAAATTTTCCAATTTCCCTTTTATGCCAGGTGTGGAGGTTTTTTCGCACTTTCCCAAAAGGGTTTGACCTCAGCAGTATGTGCAGAATTCGCTATGAATGCCCTGGGACTTGCTCCAGCCCATTATAATTTGCTATCCTGAGATAGGCAGCATTCCGGCATTTTGGGTTACTTCATTCGTATTTTTCTCCTTCTTTTGAGGTAGTCCTCATACTCTTCTTCTAAAATCTTCGAAAAATCAGGTTTTCTCTTTTCAAAAAAGGCTTTCCATGCTTCTTTTTGCTCGGCGCTGTTCATAAATTTTGGAAACATTCGTTTTTGCAGGTCACCCGCCTTGTCGTACCTCATGTAATTGAACTCATCATCAAATGTGGCCTTAAGTATCCGGATACATGTCGGACTCTTTTCCAGTATCTCCTCACACCATTTGTCCACCTCCTCATCAAGCTTATCCAACGGAACTACTGTATTGACCAATCCCATTTCAAGAGCCTGTTGAGCATTGTAACGCCTGCAAAGCATCCACATCTCCCTTGCTTTCTTGGCACCTAGTACCCTGATCGCATACTGTACAGGCCAGCCACTTGCAGGGCTTGCCACTCTCGGACCGTTTTGAGCGAAGATGGCATTTTCCGCTGCAATAGTAAAATCACAGCAATACGCTAGATGATTGCCACCACCAACACACCACCCTTTCACGGCAGCAATTATTGGCTTTTTGCACGAAACAATCAGGTCGTTACAATGAAAAAAGATGGGATCCTCAAATTCTCCTTCAGACTCTGCTCCAACATCACCTCCAGTACAAAACGCCTTATCTCCCATACCTGTTAGAACAACTACTCCAATTGATGGATCATCGTTTATGTCGAAAACACACTCCCACATGTGTCGTATCGTGGCTCCTGTGAAAGCGTTTAACTTTTCAGGGCGATTGATTGTTATTCTTGCAACTCCTCCGGATGGTAAGTATTTTTTCTCATAGATCAAATCATCGTAGTCATATCCTTCCACCCTTTTCCATTCCTTGTATTTTGGGATTCCCATTGTCTCCAACCTCCCTACTTCCAGTGTTCAGTAGTTCATCCTAAAAATTACACAAATTACTTCCTTTGATTAAATCTTCTTCCAATCAGTTCAGACGCTATGTTTATCCGCTGCATTTGAACCGTTCCTCCGGCAACGGGCCATCCCCTTGAATCCCGAAGCATCCTTTCAATGGGGTATTCTTTTGAATAGCCGTATCCTCCATGAATTTGCAATGCCAGGTCCGATACCTCCTTCGCTATTTCGTTTGAAAAACACTTCGCAATTGAAGAATGAAGAATTGACGGATATCCCCGACTGGCATTTACAGCGGCCCTGTAAATTAATAGGCGTGCAGCTTCCACCTTCATTGCCATATCTGCAAGCATAAGCTGTACTGCCTGGAACTCGCATATCTCTTTTCCGAATTGCTTCCTCTCCTTGCTGTACTTTATCGACTCTTCCAACGCCCCGGTTGCGATTCCAAGGGACATTGTTGCATTGCCTAGTCGCTCTATATCGAAAGCCTGCATCAGCCTTTTAAATCCTCCTTCTGGAACCACCAAGTTTTCTTTTGGCACTTTACAGTCTTCAAAAATTAGATCGCAACTTGGGAAACCGGACAAGCCCATAAAACGTTCCTGCTTGCCAAAG
>QMLL01000260.1 GCA_003646715.1 Deltaproteobacteria bacterium | reverse complement strand
TTCTTTTTGAAATACCTGGGCCCACTCCAACCACCGGTTCAATTTGTATTCACTCTTGGGAGATATGACATACTCACCGATTATGCGACGCACCTTGTATTCCAGTTCTCTAATCGGTATCTCCCTCCCCGCAGTAGTATATCGTTGATTGCGAAGTGTTTCCGCAACCCGCACCTGCCTAAGATCCAGCTTTGTTTTTGACTCGGAAGCAATAAACTCTACCGCCTGTTCAGCAGCAATTTCGCCGAAAACAAAGGCTCCCGTTAGATGCTGTTTTGGGACGCTTGCTGCATCACCTGCGACATATAATCCAGGGACACCACATTCCGCATTTTCATTGACACGTACCCCAGCCATTCCATGACCGCCACACAATTGCACCTCGGTCGGGTAAAGCTCGATATCGTGTTTTCTGAAATCGATTCCGCGTCTTTTGAACCATCTTTCCTGTACAGGACGTTCCGTGGTAAAGAGGATATGCTCTATCTCTTCGATCTTTTCCCTTGGCAGGTGGCTCATCCGCATACGCAATGGCCCTCTGCCCTCGTTATGGGCCTTGCTCATTACCTCAGATTCGTGGGCATACTTCTCCAAGACCAGATTATCTAGGACATCATACACCTTGCTACCCCTAGGGATGGTGATGGCAAGCAATGGGCAGTTCAAATCTTTTATCAGCACAGTGGAACGTCCGTACTCCATCCCGGTTAGAGAGGCACCGGCCTCAAACGCCATGACATACCCATCACCGGTATTGCCTGGATAGTCAAATGTATTGTACAGATAACCAGAATTAGGGAGAGAAAATCGGGCCTGACCGCCAGCCGTGATGATCACGGCATTGGCCCGGCAGCAGACCAACTCGCCTGATCTCACATTCAACCCAACTGCCCCAGCCACCCTTCCATCGTCCATCAATAAACGGTGTCCCATAGTGCGGTTTACAACAAAGGCTCCCTTGTCTTGGGCCATTTTGGCGATTATCACTTTGAGATTGGGCTCCTCCATGCTCACCAGGAACTCTCCTTTCGGGTGAAACTGCACAGTGTGGTACTTTCCGTTCTCGTCCTTTGGAAAATATACTCCCCATCTCTCCATTTTCTTGCAGAATTCGTAGGATCGCTGTGCCATGACATAGCTCGCTGGGGCGTCCACAATCCCTTTGCAAGACAGAGTGACAGCTTCGACATATAGCTCAGGCGAGGTAAAATTCGGGATAACGACAATGTTCATTGCGTCCATACCCCTCGCAATACAACCGCTGTATTTGATATCTCCCTTCTCGAATATCACAACTTTCAGGTCTGGGTTAAGCTCAAGAGCCCTGATTGCGGCAACGCAACCCGCACTACCGCCTCCAATTATGAGCAGATCAGCATCCATATATCTTGTTTCCATAAAAAAACACCTCCAATGTTTTTCTCCTTGTGCTATCCATCAACTAATCCGAAGTTCCCTCAGCAGAAAAATTGTATCCTAGCCCGGATTCCCATGGACTACATAGCTCCTAACGCCAAGAGGAGGATGCTTACTTCTTTCACTGCTGTTCAGGGATTTTTTAGATGCCACAGCTACATTGATCATCACACAAAAAGAAGTCGTCGTTCAATTCCAAAAGAGAGCATGCAATCCATTTTTGATTGCAGCGGATTTTGATAAAACCGATAGCGAGGTACCATGCTAGTTTGGTGATGACGATCATAGGTTGACCTAAGAATTCGACAATTACACTGCTTAACACCCTCGCAGGCGGGTCTGTGCCCCCACCCGGGCCGTAGTTGTCAATCAGGTTTACCGGCTTTGTTGGACATTCTTTTGCAGTTGACAGTGTAGCATACCCAAGAACGGACAAGACAACGATAAAACATGCCGTTACTCCTCTTTCCACAGCCCTCTTTTTGACATCACGATTACCCTTTTTCTTAGGATTATGAGTTGTCCAATAAACCCGACTATTTTACTGCCAATAGAACTGTAGTTTTCTTCCAGTGGTGTTGACAATGAGAACCAGGGGAACCTCGCTCCACGCGCACCAACATACATTCTCAAATCAGGTTCACTTCAAACCTAAATGATTTGTACCCTGACTCGCAGGGACGTCCTGCAGCGAATTCAATTTCCCCGCTGTTTAAATCCATGATTATTGAACCATTGGTTTGAATTCCTTCGAGGCCTTCTGAGTGAATATCATAATGGCGGCAGATGGAATACGGATATCCAAAATGGTCTGAAAAAGCCTTTTTCAAATCATCGACACCAATCTTTCCAGTTTTAGATGATAAGATCCTCTCCAGACGCCAATTTCTGTAAAGGGTGTCTGTAATCCGGGACCTTGAAATGTCTTGTGCTTTAAAATTTGGACTCAAGAAATGGTTAGTATGCACAAGTAGCCCATCCTGTGGGTAAAGAACATAAAGTTCGTCTGGAGTAACCTCAATATCAATTGCAAAACCCTGCCTGTAACCTATCATATAGTTAGTCGACGACCCTCTTTTCGAATTTGTCACGGCTTTAATAGCCTGAGAAATATGCCGAGAAGACAGGATCTTTCGCTTTATGAACGGTATTGGAACACCAGGGGTCTTGCCGTCTTTATCTGTTTCCAAATAATTCCCGGCGCTACCGATACCGGCAGAGTTCATGCCAATCCTGGCAACCATCCCTGCCTCAATAAAGTTAAATGAACTCACTCCTTTTCTCATCCTTTTTTCCAGAAGAATGGCAGACCCCTCGCAGGAAGGTTTCCAGTCCCAATTTTGGGCTAAGATCGTATTCCCTGTAGCAGATCTTTCGGGAAGGACACAAACTGTAGTACATCCATCGAGCAAGGTGGACAACTTACCAGCAGAAAACATAATCTCAGTCCTTGAATTCAAGGCAATTATCTCCTCTATCCGGCAACCTGCTCCCTCGGCAATACCCTTGACTTCCTCAAGCGCTTCAACATCATATTCCTGAATGGTAGGAACAAATGATTTTGCAATCCTCAAAGCCTGGTTCCACTGCAATTTCCCCAACTCTAGGAAGGCCTTCCGATAGATATCCATGCTCTTCTGAATGCGTTCTCGAGTCAAGGTACCATGCTGAAGACCCACATCAAAGGGGCTCCCTTCAACTCGGAAAAATGGGAAACTTAGATTTTTCATCGGTCATCCCTGGTAAAATATGGAATTCTAGTTCATCTTTCTTTTCATTAGAAAGACCACTGAAACTATCGTAAGAAGAATGAACCCAAGCGATATTGGATGGGTAAAAAAAATTGAAATGTTTCCTCCGGATATGGCTAACGCCTGCCGAAGCCTTTCCTCAAACATTTTCCCCAATATGAAGGCAACTATTACCGGCGCAAGAGGGATCTTATACTTTATCAAAATATAGCCAAATACACCAAAGAAGACCATTGCAAAAACATCGAATATGTTGTTCCTAAACACATAGGAGCCGATACTTCCAAAAATCATGATCCCTGGGTACAAAACGAGTTCAGGTACTGCCATTGAGTATCTTGCCAATCTAATAAAAACGCTTCCGAACAAAAATGTCACAATGTTGCTTAAGATCAACACAGTAAAAAGAGCATATAGCATTGGGGCATTCTGTTGCATGAATAGAGGGCCAGGGAGTAAACCCTTGATCATAAATGCCCCCAGCAGGAGAGCTGCTGCGACATTTCCTGGTATGCCCAATGTGATTAGAGGTATCAAATTTGGGCCCTGGCATGCATTATTGGCTGCTTCAGCTGCCGCCACACCCTCCAGCGCGCCTTTACCAAAGAGCTCAGGATGTTTCGATCTTCTTTTTGCATTGGCATAACTTAAATAGGACGCAATAGTTGCGCCTATTCCAGGAAGGGAGCCAATTGCCGAACCTATTCCAACACCACTCATAATCCATGGAAAGCATTGTTTGAATTCAGCCCAACTAACTCTATGGTCATTATAACTAATTCTAGATTCCAGGCTTACACCAT
>QMLL01000259.1 GCA_003646715.1 Deltaproteobacteria bacterium | reverse complement strand
GCTGAGTAAGTACTCATTATCGCTAACCTGCTGAAGGCTGGCTAATGTGGACTGATCGTGAACTTCTGTATCGACATTTTCGGACTCATAAACCTTGTAAGAAGCCTCTTCGTCCAGCGCAAGAAAATCCCTGACGCTATCCCGGCCGGGCAAATCCACAAGAACGTCATGGATAAGTTTATGTGTAGCCGTACCCGTGATCAGCGATGTCAGTTGCCCGCCTAACTCGTCAGAATGTGAATAATAAGCAGTAAAATCTACGAATCTTCCTGATATATCGCAGGACATAATCCATCTGGCGGTCGCAGATTTCCCGGGGTCTATTTGTCCAAAGTCAACTGTTAATTCGGTATCGGTAATCTCGCCATTTACTTCACTTGACAATATCTTGTAATGCACGGGAAGCCCCTGTTGATTGGATACAATCTTTGGCTGCGCAGAATCTATTTTAACTTCGTAGGCTTCTCCGCTACCAGCGTTTTTAACTCTCACTCCCAAAGAAAATGGGATAGGGGGTTCGGTTTCTGAGGTAAACGGATCGTCACCGTACACATCGCCAGGCAAGAAATAATCAAGGAAAAGTTCCGGCATCGGGCGGACGTAAATATAGTCCGGAGCAACTATGGTCTTATGTTCTTCACCTCCCAGAAGATAGGTCACCGTAGCCCCTACGAGATACATTGCACCTTGTGGCATGTCCTTTGCGGCTCCGGGAGCGGGGATAATCAACCAATGAATTTCAGCCGTGGATTCGGGATTAACTGTACCGTTTCCGGAAATATCATCGATATTTTTAAGAGATTCGAGGCGATAGAAAAAAATCGCATCATTGTCGTTGGGATCCGATGAACCAAATACTTCTTTTCCGTCCTCATCGGCGAAATCCAACTGGATCGAGACGTTTTCCAGGGTAATATTTGAAAGACCGTTGTTTATCCGCATTCGGGCATCAAAGGCCTGTCTTTCAAAGGTCAATTCCTGTTGAATTTCCATTTTAACCCTGGCACAAAGCGATTCATCTTCCGCTCTTGCAGGGCTACAGAAACTAACGATAATGGCCAGAACAAAGGTAATCAGAAGAATATCGAATATGTCTCTTCTCCCCATTCTCTCCTCCCAGGGATTCCCATTTCCCATCGTTATCGATCCTGTCTACTTACAGAACACCACTCCATAGTTAAACCTTAGTGGCATGATGTACACTTTCTTTTTCTTTCTGCTTGGCTGCTTTCCTCTTAAAAGAGCCAAGGGATCGTGATTTTTGAGATATGAGATCAAATCAGCAGTTTTGTTATCTAAAAACTTCCCCATATATCCAGCCACAAAACCATGTCTTTGTAGTCTGTTTGCAAAAAAACCATCAAGACGTTGCCCGCTATGGTGCATTGCAAGTCTCCACCAAGCACCGCTGACACCGTTGCTTTCGTATCCTTGAGAAACTTCCTGCACATATTCCTTAATTGAATTGAAATTGTCTTCTCCAACAGCCTTTATTAATGTTTCTTCTACAGATCCCAATAAACTGCCACCAAAGACTCCGGGCAACAACACTTGTGCATATTCAGATATGTTATTAATTTTCTGCGCTTGGCTAATAAGCTCTGGATTCCCACTGGTAATAGCTATATACAGTGCAAGCATCCGATTTATAAAATTGCAAGCATCCTTAATCAATTCTGCACCCTTCTCTGCATAAACTATGTCTCCTCTTTTCGATATTTCTAACATCTCCTCATCATCGGCAAGTCCAGTCCAAATTCTGAAAGCATCGATAGCCCCCCTGTATGCTCGTTTAATGGCACAGAGTCCAAACGGATCTATCACTTTTACAGGATTGTTTAGAGCATAATTATACAAATTATAACCGTACCTGAGGGGGTCTAAGGTAATAAACTTGCCTGTGTTCGGATCATAATATCGGAACCAATTGTAATGCAGTCCAGTCTCACTATCAAAGTATTGGCCTGGGAACCTGAGATTGTTTTCAATAACTGAGGTTTGAACTGTGGCGTTGCCATAAGAATCATATTTGGCCGACCAAACTATTTTTCCTGAAGAATCTATTATTCTCAGGGGTGTTCCCAGGTGGTCGTTAATGTACCAGTAATAGGAATTCCCTACCCTTACAAATACGGGATCAGTTCCCCATGTTGTACCAGGTTCATATCCGTAAGACCTGATCAGGTTGCCGTTTTCATCGAACTCTCCAACAAGGCCTTCGTTGCTGTAAAAATAATACGTTCGTGTGTTCTGAACATCTTTCCATAGTCTTCTTCCAAAAGGATCATAATAGTATCTGGCGATTACATTTCCTTCACAATCTTCAACCCGGATGAGTTCACCTTCCGGGTTGTAGAAGAACCTGGTAACAGAAGTGCCTACCGTCTTTCTTATCAAGCGCCCGTTCTGGTCGTACTCCAAGGATGTGTTACCAAACGAGGATAGTTCGTTGTTGGGACCATACTGCCAGTTATCATACTGTGCTGAACTGATCCTGTTGCCTCGTTCGTCATAGCTAAAACTCTCAGCAACGGTATCGTTAACAGTAACCTTGATTAGCTGGTTCCATTCATCATAAGCATAATCTTTCCTGGCGGTGTCTGAGCTAATGGAAAGTATTCTGCCTCCCAGAGAGTACTCGTAATTAAGTTTCAGAAGTTCATTGGATGCGGGATCTTCTGCAGAAATTTCGGTTATTCTGAGTATGGGATCATAGGAAAATGCGAGCGAGCTTCCACCCGGTAGAGTTCTCCTGGTGGGTTTTTTCCAATAATAGGCATTGTTAGTTATGTAACCCTCGTTTGGAATCGATATTGCCGTAAGCCTGTTGGCATCATCGTAGATGTACTCATAAGTGACTCCGTCAGGACCGGTGAATGATTTCTTCAGTCCATTTTCATAATAAGTGTATGTATATGTCAGAGTCATATTGTTCGGATAATGAACCGTTTCTGATGTCTTTCTCATATAATCATCGTAAGTATATTCAGCGGATGTGATCCCATCGTCGTATCCTGTCAGCAGATCAAGCTCATCGTAGGTGAAGGTAACTGTCCTTACCGGGTTTTCATAATCCCCTGCTTCGAAGTACTCTTTTTTGATAAGCCTGTTGGCTGCATCATATGTTAGAAGGATTCTTTCACCCGAGTTTTTCGTAATTGATGTCAAGTTACTGGCTTCGTCGTATGTGAATACAGTTGTCTGACCACCAGGGAGAATTTCTTTGACAAGATTATCATTTCTGTCATATTCATATCGGGTGACTGCTCCGCTGGGATCAATTAGTTCGATCACGTTGTCTCTATCATCATGTACAATCCGTATGGTTTCTCCCTTCGGATTTGTTATAGCAGACAACCTGTTGAGGGCATCGTAGGTAAATGTTGTTCGCCTCCCGTCTTCATCGGTGACGGCGATAACTTTTCCTGCTTCGTTGTATTCATATTTAACTGTGGCAGCCTGATTATTTTCGAGGACACTTGTTTCCTGAACAATTCTCTGCATGGAATCATAATAGAGTAGTGTACTGTAAGTCGGATAATCTATGCGAACAGGATTACCGAATTTTGCGCTAGTAGCCTGAGTTTCCTCATACGCATATCGAATCTTATTACCAACTCCGTCGCAGACCTCTACTAACCTGCCGTCGCTATCGTATGCAAATGTCACACTCTTTCCATTCTGACCAGTTAACTTTGTAAACTTTCCATCAGTTTTACTTGCAGTAACAACGCTATTTCCATCCGGGCCAAGAATAGCCAGAGCATTATTGTGATCATCGTAAGAGAATTCGAATCGTTTTAAGTGCGCATTTATGATCGCCGTCAGGCTGTTTGCACCGTCATATTCGAATGAGGTTTTGTTCCCAGGGGGTTAGTTTCCGCGATGATCCGTCCCAGGCTATCATATTCATAAGTCCACTCGTGACCCCGTGGATCTCTCATTCTCAAAACGTTCCCCAGACTATCATGCTCCAGGAGCCT
>QMLL01000258.1 GCA_003646715.1 Deltaproteobacteria bacterium | reverse complement strand
AAGATTTACAGCTACATAAAAGAACAAAATATAAAGAAAATTGCTATTATCACCGTCGCAAATGCATTTGGCGAAAGCGGGAAAGAGCAATTGATCAAACAGGCTCCCAAGTTCGGGATAGAACTTGTTGCACAGGAAAGCTTCGGTCCGAAAGATACCGACATGACCCCTCAGCTCACAAAGATCAGAGCCACTCCTGCCCAGGCCGTAGTCTGCTGGGGCACAAATCCGGGGCCTGCAGTTGTGGCAAAAAACATGAAACAGCTCGATATGAAGATCCCTCTATTCCAGAGCCACGGCGTTGCGTCTCCTAAATTTATCGAACTGGCCGGAGATGCCGCAAACGGGATTATATTACCGACAGGCAAGATACTGGTGGCAAAGGACATTCCAGATAGCGATCCTCAAAAGTCCGCTTTGCTTAAATACATAAAAGACTACGAATCCCGTTATAAAACTAATGTGTCCGGTTTTGGAGGCTATGCGTACGATGGTCTGAACTTGCTTGCAATCGCTCTGGAGAAAGCGGGCACAGACAAAGCCAAGATCAGGGACGAACTCGAAAAAATAAAAGGCTACAAAGGAGTCAGCGGGGTATTCAATTTTTCTCCTTCAGAGCATAATGGCTTGACCATGGATGCGTTCGTTCTCGTGAAAATCGTCAACGGAAAGTGGCAGATAATCAAATAAAAACCTGAAAGGGAAAATCATTCTCTAATGGATCTTGCAGCTCAAACTCTACAGTTTCTCTTCTCCGGAATAACGAATGGAGCGATTTACGGGCTTATTGCCCTCGGTTTCACGATCATCTATAATGCCACAGAAGTAATTAACTTTGCTCAGGGCGAACTGGTAATGCTTGGAGGCATGATTATGATCGCCCTGAGCAAAGGAACAAATCTGCCTCTTCCCGCAGGATTCGTAATATCCGTATCAATAGTTTCCATAGTTGGTGCTTCATTTGAGCGATTTACAATCAGGCCCCTGAAAAATCCCACTCAAATTGGAATCATCATAATCACAATAGGCGTTTCCATCCTTCTTAAGGGTGTTGCCATGTTCATATGGGGGAAGGAAACCCTCAGCAGCCGTCCTTTTTCTCATTCGCCCCCCATACACGTTGGAAGCGCAACCTTGGACCCGCAGAGTCTCTGGATACTCGGGATCACATTTGGAATACTATTGCTTTTGCAGCTTTTTTACCAGAAAACCATAACCGGAAAAGCCATGCGGGCTTGTGCTTTCAACAAGCGTGCTGCCGGTCTGGTCGGGATTCCGACTCAGAAAATGATTTTGCTTTCTTTCGTTCTCAGTGCCGCAATGGGAGCTGCTGCTGGAGTAGCTATTACTCCTATCACCATGTGCAGTTATGATATGGGTACAATCCTTGGTCTGAAAGGATTCTGTGCAGTGGTACTGGGTGGATTGGGAAGCACTATTGGTTCGGTTGTAGGCGGATTTATACTTGGCATAGTCGAGTCGCTAGGAGCAGGGCTAATATCATCAAGCTTGAGGGATGCAATTGCTTTCGTTCTTCTGCTGGGGATGCTTTTTGTTCGACCACAGGGGATATTCGGGATAAAGGAAGTGAAAAAAATCTGAATTATGCTACCAAAACGTAGAATTTACGAACTATCAGTATTTTCCGGTTTCATTCTGCTCGCAGGACTTTTGATTCGGGAGCCATACTATCAGAATGTCCTCATTTTCATAGGTATTCATGCTATTCTCACCGTTGGTCTGAACCTCCTTATGGGATACGCGGGACAGATATCTCTTGGCCATGCAGCTTTTTTTGGAATAGGGGCCTACTCTTCTGGTATCCTCACAGCCACCCACGGCTGGTCACCACTCAGTGCAATGCTGGTAGCAGTGATCGTCACAGCTGTCATTGCGGTGATAATAGGTATTCCCAGTCTTAAACTTACTGGTTATTACCTGGCTATGGCCACTCTTGGTTTCGGGATTATAGTCTACATCATGTTCAGAGAAATGAGCCAATTTACCGGTGGTGCTTCCGGGCTTGTGGGAATCCCGCCTTTGAGTTTCGGTAAATGGACCCTGGGTACTGGTACTGATTATTTCTTTTTTGTATGGGGACTGCTGTTCGTAGTAATAGTCCTGAGTCTGAACATGGTGGATTCACAGGTGGGAAGAGCTTTTAGGGCAATTCACGACAGCGAAATCGCCGCGCTTAGTCTTGGTATTGACACTTCCCGGCTTAAATTGAAAGTCTTTGTGATAAGTGCCGTTTATGCATCTATCGCAGGAAGTATTTACGCCCATTACATTACTTTTATAAGCCCAAGTTCGTTTGGTTTTATGTTTTCAATAAAGCTGGTTACCATGGTTGTGATCGGCGGCATGGCAAGTATCTGGGGAGCACTTTTTGGCGCTGCAACAATAACGATACTCCCTGAGATCCTACACGTATTCGCGGAATATGATGTAATAGTATTCGGTATAATATTGATAGTGGTGATGATCTTCATGCCCCAGGGATTGACCTGCGGAATTCTCGACGCGTGGCAGAAGAGCAAACGACTGGCCAGGAAAAGAGCCTTGATGGAACAAAAGGCTAGATTATAGTGGGACACAAATTATGAGCCGGAATAACCAAAACAGCAATCAGGTACTATCTCGAACACAATCAGGCACTATTTTGCTGCAGGTACTGGTACAACCAAGGGCATCCAGGGACGAGGTGGTTGGTGTCCACGGTAATCATCTGAAAATAAGGTTGACCTCACCGCCTGTGGAAGGTGCGGCAAATAAGAACCTTGTCAGATTACTCTCAAAAAAGCTAAAAGTACCGGCAGGCAAAATAAATATCAGAAAGGGACTACGAGGCAGGCAAAAACTTGTGGAAATAGAAGATTGTGATCTGGATCATGTCAGATCACGACTTGGGGTGTGAGGATCGACACCGCCAATCACTCATCCGCATTCGTTTTTTTAGATTGAATCCCACCGATTCCGTAATCTTTCATTTTATACAGCAGTGCGGGGTGGCTTATATCCAGTAATTTTGCAGCCTGAGTCCTGTTGCCTCCCGTTTTTTTCAACGCCTTAATTATCAATTCCTTTTCCAGCCAGCGAGTGGCTTCCTTAATAGAATACAGTGTCTCCGGTAAATTTGAAATCGGTTTATTGTTTTTTGAAAACCGGATTTCATCCGGAAAATCTTCAACATCCAGAACATCACCAGAAGACATAACCATTGCTCTTTCCAGTACGTTTTCAAGTTGCCTTACGTTACCAGGCCACGAGTACTGCTGCAGCACCTTCATCGCTTTCCTGGATATACCCTCTACATTCAGGCCCAATCGCTTATTGTGTTTTGCGATGAAATGTTCAATCAAGAGCGGGATATCTTCCGGACGTTCACTAAGCGGCGGAATTTCAAGGTGTATTACGTTAAGCCTGTAGTAAAGGTCTTCTCTGAAGGTACCCTCTTTCACAGCGTCAGCCAGATTTTTTGTGGTAGCGGCTATAATCCGTACATCAACTTCTATTGTCCTGTTTTCTCCCACAGGCCTAATTTCACCTTCCTGCAACGCACGGAGTAATTTCACCTGAAGTGATACGGGCATCTCGCCTATTTCATCCAGAAAAAGAGTGCCGCCGTCTGCTTCGAGAAAGAGTCCCTTTTTGCTTTTAATGGCATCCGTGAAAGCTCCTTTCACGTGTCCAAAAAGTTCGCTTTCCAGCAAATTTTCAGGAATCCCGCCACAATTAACAGCGACCAGAGGATTGGATGCACGAGCTCCCTTGTAGTGGATAGCCCTGGCAATCATTTCTTTCCCGGTTCCGCTCGGACCGGTTATCAGTACCGTGGTTTTATAATCGGCAACCTTCTCCACTGTGGCAAAAAGTTCCTGCATTTTTCTGCTCTTGCCCACAATATTTGCGAAGCTGTACCGATCGCGGGCATTCTTCAACAGATAGAGGTTTTCCTTCTTGAGGCGTTGCCGTTCTTCGGCTTTCTT
>QMLL01000257.1 GCA_003646715.1 Deltaproteobacteria bacterium | reverse complement strand
ATGATTACATAATCTCACCTTTACAGAAAGGTATCTCACGTTTTTGAAACGCAAAAATACTGGATAGGGTACTACCTGTTTTAAACCCGTAGATCGAATATCGAATGAGCTTTTTTGTACCACCAATACTATTTGCATGATTAGGTGAACAGTATTTAGAAAGAGAATCGGCGATTACCTTCTCGAGTCCTTAATTGTTCTCTTCCGTATCCCGCCTTTTCTCCAAAATAGTGTTCCCCTACCAGTAATATACGTACACGAGTAGTTTCTTTAATTAAAGAACCTCTGATAAATGTCAGCAATTACTCGTATGAAAAAGAAGAAATAAGTGTGTTTTCAGAAACATATTGATCTTCTTGTTATTCCGGCCGAAGTGAAGCGGATTTTGAACGCTGTCTTGAATAACGGAGTATATCGAAGGGCAGTGCCCCGAGCGGTGCCCGGGCGGCGCCCCGAGTAGTTCGTCAAAGGCGAACGTATCGAGGGGTAAAGGCTCAGTCCCGTATCGAGGGGCCGGAATTCAGGGATTTGGTCCGGATGCTGAAAGTGCCAAAACACAAGGTGAAGCAGAGACGGGTGATATTGTTTCTGTATCTGCTTACCTGGAAATGGAGTAGCTTCGGATTATATTCATAGGCTCTTAACCAAGGAAGGGGATGGAGAGATGGAGAGGTTTTTAAAAGTCTCGTTTGTTCTCATTTTGTTGGTGGTTGTATGCGGAATTGCCAGAATTTCGGAGGCGTCCATTTACAATGGCGATTTTAGTTTCAGCCTGGATGGTTGGAACTCAGGTGCCGGAATTCACGTAGACGCTGGTGTAGCAGTTCTGGAAACCCAGGGTGCAGAAAACGGACCTGTCATGATAACTCTTAGCCAGGAAGTGGAATTTTCATCGCTCTGTAGCACTCTTCAATTTGATTTTTTCTTTGAAAGAACCGACGATGATGTTTCACCAGGCAGCACTTTTATCGTTCCTGATGCATTCCAGGCGGCGTACATTGACGATGCAGACGAAACTTTCGATATGTTCTTTGTAGCTGCCAATTATCACGGAAATTATTATCCCTCTGATCCTGCTTCTCTTGTTGCCCTTCCCCAGCTAGGAGATTTCTTCCGATTTTCCGCAAATGTAAGTACGCTGGCAGGTCGAAAAGGTACTCTGCGTTTTGATCTTCGTGACGAGGACGATGGGTTTTTTTCGAGGGTATACATCGACAATGTACAGGTAAGTCCGGTCCCAGTGCCCGGGACTTTGCTGCTTCTTGGAAGCGGTCTTTCATGCCTTGTATGCCTCAAAAAGAAATCAAGAAACGCTCGACGTCTTTTTTCTTCGAATAACCTGTAATTCTGGAATATTGGGAGAGAAAAATGAAGATAATGAAGCATCCTCTTTTTAAAGATTTTTGCTATCTGATAGCTTTCCTGTTTTTCTTCGAAACCATACTTCCCACCGCCTTTGGTCTTCCGTTGCCGCAAATTAAATGGAAGTTCGGTCCCGCAGAAGCCTATGCCCAGGGACCCGAGTGGCTGTCATCCACCGTAGACGCTGATTATGATGACAGGTTTATCCAGGAAAAGCTCGCAGAAATCGGCACTGGAATTGACGCAGCCTTTGGCTTTGTACGCGATGAGATCAGCTATGAAGCCTACGTAGGTTCTCTTCGTGGTGCCCGGGGAACGATGTGGTCTCGGGCTGGAAACAGCCTTGACCAGGCAAGCCTTCTCATAGCTCTTCTTCGAAGCCAGGGGATCGCATGCCGATATGCTCATGGTACGCTGTCGGACGACGATGCGAAGATACTGATTTCTTCTATGTTTGATCCCGAAGTCATGGCGAATGCAGTTGGCTACATACCGGAACGGTATTCCAGGGCAGACCCGGTAAATGACCCTGAGCTACTTTCACAAGTCAAAGATCATTGGTGGGTGGAACTTGAAGATGGGACTCAACTGGACCCAACTTTCAGCGACGGTGCGCCCCGTACGTCCATAGAGGAAACATTTTTCGAGGTTCCGGATAACCTCCGTCACAAGGTAACCATACGGCTCAAGGCAGAATTCCATAATATGCTTTCCCAATATACCTACAAAACACCTCTTGATGTTATCTTCACCACGGCCGAAGTATATGGCCGCCCCCTTACCCTCGGCCATTTTGTCAGCACGTATCAGCCCCCTTCGTTGATTGGTGGATTCAAAACCTATACCTACAGCCCATATCTCATTGTTGAAGATAACGACAATGATCCTTCCAACAACCACATAATACAGGGAAAAAGTTACCAGGAATTCTTCAGCTCTTTGATTCCTATGGCCAATTCTACACTAACGAAGCTCACCCTGGAGATGGAAGTGGATGACCCTGGAAAAGAACCTGAGGTGCGGTCTCGTGATCTCCTTGACAGAGTAGGATATGCAGCCCGACACGGCACTGCTAAGCCGAAACCGGTTGACACGCAAAAACCCGCCATCACGGAGTTTGAGCAGACAACCCTTTTTATTACTCCTGGTTTGATAAGCTGGGGTGGCGTTGAGCCGCTTCAGGAAGCTTTAAGAAATCTTAGCGAGCAGGCCAATGTGTTGGCTTCCAAAGTGGATGCTGTAATGGAAAAAGACCCTGCGCAGTGGACCGCGGAAGATAAAAATATAGTTAAGGAGCGTACAAACATAAGTTGCTCTATCGAAAGATTGGGTTGTAGTATCACTGGGGCGTTATTCCTTAGCGACTCGGACTATTATACTGGAGTAATGAGTAAGCGCCAGTTAGCCCTTGCCTATTACGATAGCCCACGACTGACGCTGGTCATGACCAGGGTCAAGTTCACGGAAAACGCTGACGAGGCTACATTGAGCCTTGCATTGGATCTTCGCCGCAACTCTATCCATGTAATTCCCTATCCAGGTCAGAATGCAAAAATGCCTTTCTTGTTCAACATGAGAAAAGGTATGTTGGACAGCCGAATTGAATTCATGCTTGTCAAAAAGCTCCTATCAAGCACAACTGAAGTTAGGCGAATGGCGCCGTCTGCTATGACGGTGTTCGAAGCGGCCAGAAACCAGGGAATCCCTATTAAAGTTCTCGCGGGGCCGAAAGATATTCCCACCCGCCTGGAGAGCCTGGAGATTTCTCCTGAGGCTAAAGCCAGAATTGCAGAGGCCCTTCGCTCTTATCATACGGTAAATGTCCCCAGCCGCATGGTTGACGTGGATGGTGTTTTGTCAACAGGGTGGTACGAAGTAGACGGGAAAACCGGTGAACTTGTATCGGTCACAGAAGATGGTGGACATCAGGAGCTCTTGGAAATGGCTTTAGTTACCTCGATCTTATTTGTAGGGCTACCTATGACGCTCTGTATTTTTTGGGGTAAGATCGCCAGCTTCTTTGGACAAGATGACACTCTCTCAAACTACAAGCCCACTCCTGATATGGGAGGCTACCCCTTAGTGGACTTAAGCAGCATTGAGGACCTTCCTCCGGATGTTAGAGCGTGGCAAATAGATGAGTCAACGTACACAGTCGAAATTGAGGATACATATATTACCTTTTCAACGCACTTGCTTCCAGAATACATTCAGGTTACAGGTTCTTCCGGGAGTATCATAGACTACTCGGGCCATGACATTGAAGTAATTACTCTCTTCGGGTCGCGGCAGACTGAGGATAGTGGGGAAATTCTCACTGGACCAGGGATGACACTTGAAACCGTCCCTGATAGGGCCTTTGCAGTAAAGATTGGGGAGAGCCAGTTGCCGGCCTCCTTTCGTGTGCGGATAGGAAACACAGGTTCTGCCACAGACTTTGACCTCACTGGCAGAGCGCCATCAGGATGGCGTCTTTTGATTGCAAGAAATAACAATCCAATTCCCGCAGATAAGACCGGGGAGGTCAGCGTTTTTTTGCAACCTCAGGAGTCAACGACACTTCCACCACCCGGGACCACAATCTCTTTTTCTGTTACGGCGAGAAGACAGGACAATCCATCCTCAACCCTT
>QMLL01000256.1 GCA_003646715.1 Deltaproteobacteria bacterium | reverse complement strand
ATTTCCTACGACAAAAATTAATGGTTTTGACCTGAGCGTTTTAAGATCATTGTTTGTAAGAAAATCTGTTAACTTGTACATATCTTTACCATTTTAAGATCTATAGATTTGAAAATATATGATCTAATTTATTTGTCCGTCAGTCAGCTTGGTGCGGGTGGTGGACATTTATGACCATTTTAGCAAAATCCAGTATGCCTCTTAAAAGTGATCTGACGGATTCTTTTCTCCCATAGATCAGAAGTCTTGAGATGTCTCTTACCGTGTAAAAAGGGAATGTTCCCCAAAAGAACATTGCTTTTACCCCCTTCGCGTGAAGATACATGTTTAAGAGTCTATTCTTGGTTCTGTGATAAATGATAAAGGCGAGATCAGGATTCTGGGGGTCATAAGTTTTAAAAAAGGTTCTGTCAGATTTTCGAATACTTCCCTGGCCCACATGAAAGATGACCGCCTTAGGCTCATAGTATAATAACCAGCCCTTTTTCGCGGCCCTGAGACAGAGCTCAAGATCTTCCTCGTATAGAAAAAACCTCTCGTCGAATCCTCTTATGTCTTCAAAAAAAGTCCTCCTACCGAACATAGCACAACCACTAATGAAACTAACAAATCTCGGGGTAAGAGCATGCTTAGAATCTGCGGGGCCCAGGTAGCCGGGTATTTTCCCTTTGCCCCTGAACCAACAAACATCGCCTCCACCGTACCATAATTTTTCAGGATCTTCCTTTAAGAGTATTCTAGGTGAAATGACACCAACCCGCCGGTTCAATGTGTCCATAGTTTTTTCAAGAATCTCAATAGCATATTTGTCAACCACAGTATCATTATTGAGAAGAAACAGATATTCACAATCTGTGTTGGAAAGAACCCAATCGATCCCAAGATTGTTGCCTCTTGCAAATCCAAGATTCTTATGACTGCAAATAAGGAATGAATAGGGATAAAAGGATAGATCCTGATCACGTATCGGTACAGAAGAGCCATTATCAACAACAACCAAAAAGGGCGGGGTAACACCTGAAGATATGAGCGATTTTGCACATGAAACAGTGAACGAGGTGGAATTATAATTCACTGTTATTATAGCTGTCCTGGGTTTTACGGTCACCAGGATATCCTTCGTTTATGACAAAATTTAAATGTACACAAAGTAATATTACCCGCTACGGGAACTCGAATGATTTCCCCAACAACACAGCTAAAAATAACAATAATCTTTGAAATTGAATTCATTATAGCTCAGTTGTCTCAGGACGATATAGCATCCAGTAAAGCTTAACAATAATGGCGGCGTTAAGGCAAACGGTGGTTATACCCCATGGAAACATCAGATGATTCAAGGTAAAAAACGAAACAACCACAAATAGCAGATAAGATGTAGAGAAAACCGCTAACAACTTGGCGGTTCCAGAAGTATTTCTAAGGACTTTCAAGCCATAGTATCCTTGAAAGAAGAAAAACAAAAACAGCCAGATCAGCCCAGTTATACCGTAGAATTTGATCCAGTGAGTATATCCAAGGTCAGACCTATAAGAAAGATCTTTCATTAGTATCTGAAGACGGGATCCTCCCCCTTCAGTCGTCCATCTTATTGCTGCAAGTCCGCTACCGAACAAAGGGTGTTTTTTGAATTCTTCGAAATCAATTCTCATTTGATCCAGTCTTGGTTTCATCGTTCCTTTCTTTTTCACCACGTCGGTGTAAGCGGTGCTGAATATATTGGTAATAATCCGCTCCTGCATTTTTACTTCCAGCAGATAGAAGCTTCCCACACTGAGCAACAGCAATAATAGTAATGGTTTCCATCTCTTTTTAAATGTTAGATTAAGGGCCATAACTGAGATAAGCCCAACAAACCTCATTCTGCTCTGCCTGAGTAAGTGCCCAGCAAGCAGAAAAATAGTGGCTGGAAGTGTTAGTGTAATTTTTTTGCCGTGAATCCATTCAATAAAAGACCATAACGCTGCAAGGGTTACGATTGCCATCCCTGGAATATAAGCCCTTGTAATGCCGCTCCTGATTTTTTCGGCAAAAACTAACCTGTGATAGAGGATTTTAGGACCGAAGTAATTTATGACTCCCAAGAGCACCAGTATTATGCCCATGATCACCAGAAGGTTCAGTAACTTTTCTATTGTCTCAACACGGTCGAATAAAAGAAGAAATGCAAAAAAAGATAAATAATAGAATTGATGTCTTATGCCGATGAGGCCATCGAAAAGTGACTGCCCGTAGTTGGACTTGGCAAGAATAATCTGAAAGGTGGCAAATAGTATGTAGAATATTACAAGAGCGGAAATTGGATTAAAAACTTCTTTTCTTTTTCTGGCGAGTGCTGGAGAAAAAAGTACGAATATCCAGAGAAGCGCATTTCCGAAATCTGCTACATTGAACTGTCCGGGCTTGTGCCACCAGGGTCCCAGCGAAAAGCCCTCATTGGCGAAAAAGAACAGGAGTGCAAAAAATGTCAACTTAAACCACACGGTATTAATTCTCCAAGTCTTTGCGATGTCTGAAGAGTGAGGCAATTTTATCCGTAATTTTTGTACTTTTTCGTATCTGATATTCTATTTCACCCAACAATTCAAAATCCGTTTCTTCCACGCTTCGAGTCACAAAAGGTGCCAGAATAACTACGATGAAGATCACCAGGAAAAGAGCAACATGTTCAAAATTGCTTGTAAATTCAAATGGCTTTACAAAGCTTCTGAGCACAAGAATTAATAAACCGGAACACAAAATTGGCTTTAAGTAGTCACGGTTGAAAGGATGGATCCCTGCTTTCAGATACAGAGTGGCTGAGAAAAAGATATTCGATATTATTCTTGCAGTGGCCATGGCGAAAGCTGCTCCAATCGCACCATATCTTGGCACAAATAGTATGCACAAAACAAATGCAAAGATACCGGATAAAAGAGTTCCGGAAAATATTGTTCCCGTGTGTCCTAAGGAAATAAGGGTCGCACCGTTAGGCCCCATGAATGCATGTATCGAAAATCCTACCGCCATAATTTTCAACACTTCGGATGACGCCAGATATGCACTTCCGAAAATCTTTGTAACCACGAATTCGGCGTCATACAAAAAATATAGCAAAAGGCACAGTGCCCCAAGAAATCCCCATTTGGTTGTGCGGGAGTAATATTTCCCAATTTCAGAAAAAGATTTTTTAGACACGTTTTTACTCAAAACCGGGAGGTACAAAAAGACTAACGCTATTAGCGGCAATGAAACCAATGAAGCAAGTCTCAGAGGGGCATTATAGAGTCCGATTTGATCTGCTGAACTGAAATATCCCAGAAACAAAGTGCCTAGCCACCCGAGCAAGTTACTTATTATTCCTGCGCCCATTAAGGGGAGGGAGAATAACACGAGGTCCTTTGCAATGCTAGAATCAAAAGAAAAAGGTGTCCATGAGTAGAGATGTCTTTTTGCATAAAGCAAATATGCTCCAAACGTAATCCAGGCTGCAAGTACATATGCTAGGGTCACCCCTTGTAACCCCAATCCGAAGCTTATGACCAATAGGACAAGTAGCAACCTGGATAAGTTTGTAGCTATATCCTGGAATAATACCTTGGGTGTTACTTGTTCTAGCCCCCTGAAAATCGAAGTCAGCACCCTGATGAAAACGAGAGGAGCAATCATAAAGGCAAAGGGTTTTAGAATTCCATCTAAACCGAATTTATTGAAGAGTAGTCTGATATTGGGAGCCTGAAAATATAAAAAGATTACTCCCAGGAAACTGGTGACAATTACAATTGTAAAAACGGTTGGAATGAAACTACTGGTTTTTCCTTCGAATCTCTTAAGGTTAAAACCCATGAATCGCGGAATACCGTCACTGAAACCGAGAGTACAGAGGGTAACTATAATGCCAACAATGATATTAGCCAGTGCCAGCAATCCGTATTCTGATCTTTTCAGGTATCTGACCACAATGATACCGACAAAAAATTGCAGAAAGAGAGCGAGAAAATAACCTCCAGAAAAGAAAAACCCTCCTTTAGTAATTTT
>QMLL01000255.1 GCA_003646715.1 Deltaproteobacteria bacterium | reverse complement strand
TAATCTTACTCCCGTGGTCAAAGGGGATTTAAAAATACAAGAAATATCAGTGTTAAGCATGGAAGGAGACAGGCTGAAAACTTTTATTCAAGCCATGGATGTGGTGGCGAGAAGCAGGGCTGACAGCATTGTTAAAGCCGTAAACCCTGGAGAGGCCAAAAAGTTACTGGACGTGGGAGGGGCCTCGGGCACATATACAGTTGCGTTCCTCAAGGCATCCCCGAAGCTTCACGCCACGCTTTTTGATTTGCCAGATGTAATAGAAATTGCACGAGAAAAATTACAAGACACGGAATTCTGGCCACGAATTAATCTGGTTGCAGGCGATTTCTATAAAGACCCTTTACCGGAAGGTCATGACCTGGTTTTTCTTTCTGCCATAATACACCAGAACAGTTTGGAGCAGAATGAAGAAGTGTTCAAAAAAGCATATGACGCCTTGATTCCTGGAGGAAGGATCGTAATTCGTGACTACGTCATGAACGAGACTAAGACTGCACCACCAGGGGGCGCCATTTTCGCAGTAAACATGTTAGTTAATACTCCCGGCGGAAACACCTATTCGTTTTCTGAAATAAAGAATGCTCTTGAAAGATCTGGATTTAAAAAGATAAGAATGATTCAGGAAAGAGATGACATGGATAGCCTTGTAGAGGCATTCAAGTAAGTCAGAGGTTTTTTTCGTAAAGTTTCTTCATCTCTTCGCTGTAATTCCCTTTTCCATCGTAAACAAAAAAGGGGGGATCAATGTGAAGCTCTTCTCCTCCCCCTTTCCTTGAATCCAAGTATACAAGTTGAGCTCCTTCCCCAGGCGCCGAGTATATAATCGTTAACCTCTTTGGCTCAAAGCCATATTTCATGATCCTGTTGCACAGGTGAGCAAGCCTTGTGGCAGGGTAGATAATGCTCAGTCTTCCCTTTGTTTTAAGCAAGTATCTGGCAGCATTGAGAACATCATCAAGGTTTGCGAGAATTTCGTGCCTGGCTAGAGCTTTTTCTTCGTTCGGGTTGATTCTGCCAGTTTTAACTTTCCTGTACGGGGGATTACAAATCACAAGGTCCGTCTGCTCGGCGGGAAAATATTTTTCAACTTCCCTGAAATCACCATGAACGATCCTGATCCTTTCTTCCATCTTGTTAATTTTTACATTTTCCGCCGCAAGTTTCGCCAGGGACTCCTGAATTTCCATTCCCGTTATAAATTTCCCCTGACCTCTAAATGCCATAATTAGAGGAATTACACCGCATCCAGTTCCAAGGTCTGCTATCTCGTCATTTTGCCCGGGACGACATAAACCGGCAAGCAAAACCGCATCAAGCGCAAAACGATATCCCCTTCTGGGTTGAAGGATTTTTAATCTGCCATCAAAAAGGGCATCTTCAGTTACGTCTTCCCGATTCATACGAGTCAAAAATCGACATCCTCATCAGGATCTATCAGATTTATGATTGTACCTGTTATAACCTTGGGATAAAAGTAAGTGGCCTTGTGAGGCATAATTAGGCCTGCGCTTGCAATCGCCTGAACCTGGTCAATTCTGGTTGGATTGATCAGAAATGTCATCTTATACTGACCGGAGTCCACAAGGGATATCGCCTTGTATGCGTCATGTTCATACCACATCTTCTTTTCATTATTGAGAAAATCATCTGATATTTGAAGTAAATCTTTAAGTATCAAATGTGTGAGAATGACCACGTCAAGACTTTGCATTGCCTCGGGGAACTTCTTATTTGCCAGGTATGATTTTATGAGTTCCCTGTTCCCTCGTAGTAGAAAAAACTTATTAACACCACGAACGTAAAAACCGAAAGCTCCACCCTTCTTTTCGTAACTTTTAAGTTCTTTGAGAAAATCATCCAGCACGGCTGTCTTGTTTGAGGTATCGAAGGGGTATTCGTCAATTTCGAAGTATTCCTTAGCCTTTTGCAAAAATCCATTGAGATCAAAGTCTGAAAATTCCGTTAACATACGGTGAGTGGGCAATATTGAGACTCCCGAATGATTCAGGTTGGCCAGATAAACCATCACGTAGTTAAAGGAAGCTTTCTCGCCTCTATCAGGATATTTCTCTCTCATCATCCTCATGTAGTTCAGGGCAGTTTCATATCTGTGGTGCCCGTCTGCAATGAAGATGGACTTGTCTCGCATGAGCGAGTGAACCTTTCTCAAAATAGCTTTATCCGTGGTCCGCCATATTTTATGCTTTATCCCCGTTTCATCCTCAAAATCTATCATCGGATCTGTTTCTCTACCCTGCTCCAGATAATGCATTACAACATCAGCCGGATCGGAGTATAGAGCAAAAATCTGGCTCAAGTTTGCGTTGCAGCAACACATAAGTTTCAGCCGTTCTGACTTGGTTGTTTCGTAGGTTTTTTCATGGGGACGAACACATCCAGTGGCAAACTCTTCAAGTTTTAGCAAGCAAATGAAACCTTTTCTCTTTTTGGACAGGCTCGGAGAAAGCTTGTAATCGATCTCGTAAGGATATATAGCAGGAACAGGGTCACGCCTCAGCACCCCTTCCTCCAGCCACTGTTTGAAAAGTCTACCGGCTCGATCATACTGTTCCTCTGCATCCGGGTCATCAAGGGAGCAATGCATCCCGAGAATGAGATGTATCATATTGTAAGGGCTTCGCCTGAAGAATTCTTCCTGCTGTTCAAGCTCTATCACGTCGTAAGGCGGTGTAATTACCTTATTTAAGTCCGGTACCTTTGATGAATCAAAATACAAGCCACGAAAAGGAGAAATTTCAGCCATATTAATTGTTCCTCACAGCAGTTTTTCGAAATTAAATTTTATAGTATTTTTTATCCTTTGATAAGAGCCTTCCCGCACTGATAAAAAAAGCAACTTTTGGTGAAAGGCAAATCCTGTTAACATATGTTAAACAATTCTGCAAGGATTTCACGAAAATATCTGAAAATTGAGAGGTCTCTAAATGGTAAACAAAACAGAGATTGTTGTCGCAACCAATAATAAGGGAAAGCTGGCAGAAATAAAAGCGATTCTCAGTGATTTTCCGATAATTATTCTCGGTCTGTCTGAAATTGGATTTGACCGGGAGATTGAAGAAAACGGGCAAACATTTCTGGAAAACAGTCTGGTCAAAGCCCGTACCATCGCGTCCGTCTGTAACAGGTATGTACTGGCCGATGATTCCGGGCTTGAAGTGGCTTGTCTGGGAGGTAAACCGGGTGTATTTTCGGCCCGATTCGCGGGAGAAAATGCCACTGACGAAGAAAACAATGCGAAGTTGCTCAAGGAAATGGAAAAAATACCAAGAGAAAAAAGGAAAGCGGCTTTCAGATGTGTTATGAGTTTGGCGTCTCCGTCCGGGCGCTGGGTTGCATCAGTGGGTAGCTGTCCCGGAGAGATTACTTTCAAGCCAAGAGGCAACTTTGGCTTCGGGTACGATCCTATTTTCTTTGTCCCGCAGTTAAACAAAACAATGGCCGAAATACCTCTCGAAGTTAAAAACAAGATAAGCCATAGGGCGCGAGCACTCGCTCGCATGAAAACGCTGATTGAAGATTTCATTTCCTATCCAGAGGAAAGCTAGTTTTTTTTGCCAAAGAGACACTTTGTTGATGCTCTATTACTTTACGTTATGTACTCCACCGAACCAGGGAAAAACGCAGAAGAAGCTTGGTCAAAAATACTTGCCGTTTTAGAACGATTGTGTTAGATAACCGATACCATCCATGTTGTGCACCGGATCGGGGCGTGGCGCAGTCTGGCTAGCGCACCTGCCTTGGGAGCAGGGGGTCGGAGGTTCAAATCCTCTCGCCCCGATCAAGATGTAGCAAGGCTTTATCGACAATCTCAACCGGGGCGACTTCCCTAATGCTTGCGGCTGATGCTTGCGGTTTTGTAAAAATGTTCTCCACTAGAATCACACCGGCTAATACCTTTGGCAAACATTTTGAAAAATCCAAATCGAACTTGTCATATCTCCAAAATGGTGTTAATGACAAATGATATGACCGCCTTTCATAGCAAATGATTTGTCCGCT
>QMLL01000254.1 GCA_003646715.1 Deltaproteobacteria bacterium | reverse complement strand
TTTCCTACTATCTGTTTCTTAAAAGCTGTTTCGATAAAAAAATCCTGAAGAATTTTATCCTCTGTTATTGCTACTCGAAATTCTTCAGGATCGGTGGCATTAATTATAATTTGTGATGGCATACAAAATATTTCTTTCCCTTCTCGTATCTACGATCAATACCTATCTTCTGGCGCCAATTCTACCATATTTTTTCGCTATTGTATCAACCATTCTGATAAATACCATTTTTTCCCAAAATGATAGTGAGAAGTCGAGCCGTTTTCTTTTTGTTTTTGTTGATGCTGGTATGCCTGGTACATGAATGTTCTGACGATGGCGTCTCTGTTGGGTTGATATGTACCGTCATATGCTGAATCGATGTATGGAATTCTGAGTTTCTGTAAAAGTGGTTTCAGTACCGCAGAAGTAGCTGTACTTGGCATGCAGGTAAAAGGAAACACGTTAACCACACCGTTGAAGCCATGTTCCGCATATGCAAGAGCACCCGCGATGCTGAGCGCAGCTTCTGTTCCTACGTCGAAACAAAATAGCTTTCTTGGCCCAAGTTTGTCTTCAAGGGGCCCAATGGCATGATCGGGTGCAATATCCATTTCAGATCGTGCTGCCCTGTATACCTGCCCCTGTCTCCATAGCTGGTAGTAGTATTCTATCCAGTGTTTTAACCAGCTTTTAAAATTCCGTGAAAACTCAGCCCATCTCCCCAGCCTTAGAGCCATTTTCCACTTGTTTCTTACCTTAAGTGCTGTATCGTAGGCAATATAGTTTATCCATTCGGACATAGATGCATTTACGACTTCACCTCCATATTTTTCAATCAATCTGATGATTTCCTGATTCGCCTTGGTGTGACATCTCAGGTATATTTCACCTACAATACCTATTCGCGGTTTTCTCGGGATATGCGGATCAATCAGGCTTCTGGCTTCGTGAACAAGTTCTCTCAGGGTTTTTCGGATTTTTCGGAAATCCTTCTTGTGGCCATGTTTTTCGATAACTTTCGAAAGCACTTCAAGGCCTTCATCGTACAGCTGATCCATGGCCCCTTTTCTGTTTTCATACGGGCGGACTCTCCACAACGTTCTGTCCCAAACATCTCCTGCTACCATTGCCACGTACGCCGTTCTTCTGAAATGCTTGGCTTTTTCAGAAGGCAAAAGTCCCCCGATGGCGTAACCATCCTTGGTTGATAGATAAGCTATTGGAATTTGCTGAAACTCGGGGAAGCTATCCAGCACAATTCTCTGTAGCTTGTTATACATGCCAAAACGGCATGGACCGTCGGCTTCAGGCAAAAAGTACACATAGTTGGATGCGTCAAAGGCATCACCAAGCCTTTCTTTTTCTTTTTGCAAATGATACAGGATATCGCCCAAAGTAACCTGGCAGGGGAAACATTCCTTTCCGGAAGTAAATTCTTTGCCAAGTTTCAACCCCTTGTAAGTTTCCATCATTTGAGCGTTTACGCCAAAGCTTCTGAAGGTGGCTGCGAGTAAACACTCACTTGCCCGACTCATTTCAGGCAAAAGCAACGTTTTACCGGTTACATCAAATCTACCGACCTTTTCTAACAAACTTGCAAACGTGGAGTAGCTGATAACTTTTCCTTCCATACCATACCTCTACTGGATCTAGATTGCCTTCAACATGGGTTTCTGCAAGTGTTTCTGATGCACGTTTTGCACAACGTTGTTAAAAGCTTCCACTCGGGTCATCATACCTGCTATGGCCGAGTGTTCATCGAGTTCTAGCAGTAAATATGGTTTTCCTCCCATTACATGGTTATAAAAATGTTCTATGAAAGAATCCGCGCCACAGCTGAAATTGGTTAAGTGGACTCCGAAAAAGTGGGAGGTAGCTTTTACCAACTTGGCCGTTCTCAGTATCTTCGCACCAAGTCCCCAGTACATGTTCGGGAAATCTGATAGATCCACTCCGGATAGATCCAGAAAATCCAGAGGTATTGCCTTAATGCCAAGCTTGGAGAGATGGCGCCCAAGCCTGAGGTTCAACCGTTCGTCATATAGGTTATATGGACGTCCGCTTATAATCCATATAGGATCCTCACCGTTTTCACTAGCAAGGAATTCTTTGCCTATTGCCCTGAGTTTTGAGACAAACTCCTGTTGTTTGGCAAGCCCGATCTCAAGGGCCGCCTCCACTTTTTTCCTTTTCACTCCCAGGGTTGGAAATATACCGTCATGAACCTGCCTTACCAGAGCAGGAAACTCGTCTTTTAGGTAGACCGTTGGGTTGACAATTCTTCTCTCATCCAAGCCCAGAGCCGCTTTAACTAAGTACTGGCTGCTCTGAACCAGCGGACAGAAGAATCCTGCCTCTTTTTCGAGAAGAGTGGGCATATTTATCATGTTGGGTAAGAACAGATAGTGTGCATACCTGGACAGGAACTTTACATGACCATGAAAAACCTTCACCGGGAAACAGGTTTCGGCTGTCATGGATTCGATACCAATGCGGGCCAACCGATTGTTTGTTTTCGGGCTTAGAAGAACTCTGAATCCTAATTCAGCAAAAAAGTTGGCCCAGAGGACTCCCCATTCCCAGAAGGGAAGAGCCAGAGGTATACCTATGGTGTATTTATCCGGTTTTCGTAGAGGCTCAGCAAGATCGGAGAGTTGTTCTGCTTTTTCAAGCAGGTATTCTTCAAAAATTTCTTCTCTTACCTTGAAAAAGTTCTTGGTTTTTGGGCCAGATGCCTGGGCCATCTCGTATCGGCCACAGTCTCCGCCCCAGATACTTTTCCTGTCTCCGAACCTGTATATCTTGAGCTTGCATTCGTTGTGACAGCGTGGGTCCGCACGACATATCTTTTCCGTGTAACTTACTTTCATATTAATGAGCTTTTCAAGAGAGTGACTCTTGCTTTCAAGGATGCCTGCCTGTTGTTGCTTTTCTCGGATGGCAAGGGCCGCACCAAAGGCTCCCATCACTTCACGGTTTGGAGGCACAATGAGTTCTCTGTTAAGTACCTTTTCGAAAGCTGCGACAATTCCTTTATTCAGTGATGGACCACCCAGAAACATTATTTTCTGGCCGATCTTTCTTTTTCCCACCACCCTGTTCAGATAGTTATGGACGATAGCGTAACAAAGACCGGCAATCAGGTCGTTTATTTGGGCTCCTTTCTGTGCATATGAAACAAGATCGGATTCCATGAAAACAGTACATCGTTCTGCCAGGCTGATAGGATTCTTTGAAGACAAAGCAATTTCCTGGAATTCCCCCACAATGTTAATTTTTAGTTTATTGGCAAGCTCGTGCAAGAAACTTCCTGTTCCCGCAGCACACACTTTGTTCATGTCGAAGTCGAAGGGGTAAGTATTTAAGATTCTTATGTACTTAGAATCCTGCCCTCCGATTTCAAACACGGTATCCACTGTCGGGTCTATTTCGACTGCCCCCCTAGCATGGGCAGTAATTTCATCGATAATAAGATCAGCGTTGACGAAATCTCCAACGACATTTCGTCCGGAACCCGTGGTGGCCACACCGCGGATGTTAACCCAGCCATCTATTTCTTCGTTAAGTACTCGCAACAGCCTCTGGGTTACTTCTATCGGCTTGCCCTGAGTTTGTACGTACTGCTTGTGTATAATTTTGCCGTGGTCATTGATTAAAGCATACTTTGTCGTTGTTGAACCTATGTCTATTCCCAGATAAGCCGTAATGGGAGGATCGTAAGCTTTCTTGACTGGGGTAAGTTCTTTGCTCGGGGTAAATTTTGTCTTTTCCAACCTGAGAGCCGGAGCTCTGGGAAATTCTTCAGCACTTCCTCCCACTTCAGCCATCTTTTCAAGAGATGGTTGGCACTCCCAGCCATTTTTTTGTGCATGTAGAGCTACGCCAAGAGCGCCCACGGATGTATGGTGTTCGGGGACAATAAGCTCTGGGTAGTAATGTCTGAATGCTCTTACCTGCAAGGCGTTTCTTGCCACCCCACCAATAAAAATTATGGGCTTTTCCAGTTTCTGGTTTGAGACAATGGTGCTTATGTAATTTGCAGCG
>QMLL01000253.1 GCA_003646715.1 Deltaproteobacteria bacterium | reverse complement strand
CTTTTGGTAAATCAATGCTTTGGGATAGTGTCTTGGGAGGGGTACCCTCCTGCTCTTCCTGGATACATCCCATTACAAGGGATATTAAAAATATAGTCCCTATAAGTTTTTTCATGCAGGTCACACTTATATTGTTTTTCGTATTGAAATATCTTTTTCTTACTTGGATGTGTAACATTTTCATCCCTTGAATGATTTATACAGAGCAGAGCACTCATTACCAAAGCTATTATCACGCCATATGTTATGTATCTTCTTTCCATACTTTCACCTTCTTGGATCCATCTCTTAAAAAATAAAAAGGAAAGATTAATAGGACGCATTGATGTGCCATAGATGGGTCAGGTACGTGTTGGTCAGCCAATTAGCAAATTCTCCCTTTGCTTCCAAGTCTAATACCCTATAAGTACCAGATGTGTGCTGATTCACACCGCAACTGCTTCCAGGTTTCATTCCGCCAGTAGATTCTTTGGATGCATCACTGTTAAATACCATTTTCCATTTCGCTATTTCTGTATTTGTGCTGGAATAGTCGTATGTAGTCACATCAGGCTGTGTATAGCTCCATGACCATGTGGCACCTCCACTTGAGATGGAGACACTTATAGTTTGCGTACCTGTAAATGTTCCAAGGGGATCCCAATCATGCAGTTGAGGATTTCCAAGGGTACTTGCAGACCAGTCATGCTTTGGATATCCTGTCTTGTTTTTCCAACTGGATCCATATTCTACACATCCAGGGTGCATGGCAAAGATTTGTTTTATGGCAAACCAATCTCTTGAGGGAGAAGTATCATTATATAGATAACGACACTCAAAGTTGTTGGTAACTCCTCCATAGGGGCTCTTGAAGTAATCCCCTTCACCTTGACAGATTAGTCCCCAATATGGATTTGAGCCTAAGATCTCTTTGTTCTGCCACTTTTGTGCTCTTTGGTGGATGATCGGTACAGATTCTGCATCGCCTGTCATTCCTACGTACTGCATAGTCATTCCATCTGAGTATATTTTGAAACCGTAGGCGACCATATATGCGCCTTCTGGAATTTCTGGGTCAGCTGTTATAATTGGGTGCTTTGGTTTTCCGAATTTACTAATGAAATCATTTATCAATGTATCTCTCATTTGCCTCATTTCTTCTAGGCTAATAGAATCTGCCAAAGTACGGGTTACAAGTATATCATTTATTTTATTTATAGGTTCCTTAGGTTCTTCTTGCATACTTGGCTGTGAAATCGATCCTGTTGCATTCTCGATTTTTATATTAGCATCTTTTCCGGAAAGTGCTGTAGCTATTACTATACTAGCTCCACACACCAATGCTATTATCCATATAGCATATATTCTTTTCATTATTTATTATCATCTCTTCATGTTTTTATATTTTTTCATGTCATCCATGCGCATGTCGATGTTATTGTCATGACACACTATTCCCTTTCTTACAAGTATAAATAATTTTCGAAATCGTTCGAAAAAATTCGAACAGTAAAAAATGTTATTTTCATTTCTATATTTTTCAGTTTTTCATTACGTATCATTGACACATCAAAATCGTGGTATCAATATATGATTATAAGTATCTACAGAACATCAGGGGACCATGACCACCATTATATAAATCTTCTCCCTGTATTTGAAATGAGGGTAGCCCGCTAACGAATTATATTTGCTTCTGTATTTATTTTCGATATAATCCATGATCTCCATACTTTTAGATTCTGTCGTTTTATAATCAATCCTATTCTTTCCTGTATTCTCTATCTCTTCTAAGATACATTTTAATATAGGATATACAGATACTTCTTCTTCAGTAAGCTCAATGATCTCCTCCTGTGGGATATCTTCTACTTTTTCTACTGTGATAATAACAAAAACAGTCCTTTCTCTCTCGACAACTACAAAGTGATACACCAGCCATACTACCAATATAACTACTCCCACTAACACTATTACTTTCTTTTCTATCATGGCCAAACCTTCTCTTATTCAAATATTCCTATATAGTTTAAATATCTTATTGTTTTCTCGTTCTAAAAAATGAAAAAGAAAGGATATAGAATTCACAGACGTTCTTCTGCATACGTCCGAATCCTCTCGGCGTTGTTTTTATTAGGATCTCTGGTGCCGTCAGAGAACTGATCTTCCATACTGTTTCCCTTGAAAGGTGACCACATAATCGTGTAGCGGTACCCTGGTGGCCACCATTGCCACCATTTCAGTGCTTCTTCATGTATAGCATCGAAGTTATGTCCAATCTCATGGGCACCCAGTATCATCTTCTGATATGTTGTTGCGTCATAGTTATTGAAAAAGCCTGCATCTACCTGTTGAGACAACGAGTATGCATAGCTGGTTCCTAATTGTTTTTGCCATGCCATTCCGATATCATTACCATCCAACTCTTTTCCTGTGAAGAGATGCACTAAATCCCGTGCATCACTTTGAGAATTCCAGTAATTTCTTAATTGGCCCAACAACGTAGATGCATCTGTTGAACTCAATGGTTCTTCAGTAAGCCAGATGTGATGTCTTGCAATGCTAAACTTGATATCTATCTGATTATCGAAGATGCCTTCTATATCATTTATCACAGATTTCTGCCTTGTCACCCAGGTAGAGGGAGCTATGTTGTAAAACTCCACGTCGCCATCACATATAATGTCTGCATAAAGTGTTGTCGAGCGGGATACTGCAGTACGATTTTCCGTCTTATCATTTTGTACTGGTGCACTCATCGCATCGTTTCCCCACTCTATCTCAAAGTCTGTGTTGGTCGTTTTGTAGACATAATGAGCAACGGTATCTGTTTTCGCTTCTTGATATCCATGTAAAGGCTCGATAAAATACCATCCTTTGTCAAAATCCACATAGCCGGTCACCCAGTCAGGAGTGATGGTGAGTCTTACCTCACTCTGAGGGTCACCAACTACTTTTCCTTTGTAGGTACATGGATCCGGTGGCGTTATCTCGTACTCTTTCTCACCATCTTTGAGTATAAACTTACAATCTGGTGCTCGCATATTGTTAAGTACTAGTTCCAATCTCACTTTGTTGCCCCCCAGAAGTATATCAAATGTCTTTCCTCTTCGTACGGTGTTCGTAAGCTCTTTTAGATTGAGTTGTACGATATCATACGATTTGATAGTAGCTGGTACTTGAGGATCATTTGACGGAGTTGCACTAAACAGTGGTATGAGAGCTGCTAAGAGGAGTACTGTAGCGATGAATGCTGTCCCGGCCATCAACACTTCCCTTTTTCTCTTCATGATATTTTCACCTCCTTATTTTTTTCTTTTTCATGAGCATATCATCGGCGCCTCAATGTTACATTCACCATGGTACTATTCCCTCTTTGGTAGGGCTATAAAAGCTTTGTCTTCAATTGAGTACTCAATTGAGTACTCAGGTAAGCGGTTAGTTAGATGTTCACTTATTTATCAATTTCCATATCTTACATCCCTTGTCAGTAGCAGTATACAAGTATGAACTTTTTGTTTGTTCTTTTTTTACAAGTCCAAGTTTCACTAAACTATTTTTTTCTTTATACCTATTTGGTGATCCATTCAAAGCCCCGCAAACTTCGTTCAGTCTCAGATCTATTTTTCTTGCAATTTCCGATGGATATGAGCTTTCTGGATATATACTAACAAGATATTCTAATACCATTTGACGTGTCTTGCTTTTTCTTAATAAAATTATGAGTTCAGCATCGCACACCTTATCTGTCATATAACTCGAGTGACATTAAATACGTTTTATTTACTTAAATATCTTTCGACATTTCTATAAAAAATTTGCAAGAGACATCTATTTTCTCCTGTGGAGATACTTTCTACACTTTCTTCTATTATCTCAATTCTTTCTTTATTTTCTCTTTACTTGCTTATAAGAACTTTGTAAAATCCATGTTATAAATGGAAAAAGATTTAAATCTTCGCCACAAATAGAGATCATGATACTATATCAGTGCAGAATAGAAGTTCTTCCAGATCTCGTGAAAACTGTTTTTTCAGAGCTTGAGAAAGTTGAG
>QMLL01000252.1 GCA_003646715.1 Deltaproteobacteria bacterium | reverse complement strand
GGCTTCAAGAATGGCTACAATCTTTGCTTCAACCGTAGCGACAACACTTAAATATTCGGCTATTTAGCCAGCCACAGGTAAGCAACAAATTCGGCCTTAGGGCTTGTGTTCAGTCAAATCAAAGTGAGCATATGTAAATTGTGACGCCAATCTCAGTTTTCGGAATTAGGTCAATCAGCAAATGTCCTACCTTATAAGTGTCCTAATGTCCTAGGACAATGACTTGAATGTCCTATTAAGATTTCCTCAAAAATCTGATTCCAGGTCAGCTTGCACAAAAAAAATTAGCCGTTTAACTGTCTGGAATTAAAAGCGATTACAGAAATCCTCCATGATTTTTGGCCAGTCTCCTAGCCCCCTGGAACAGTACGGGCGTTTATTCGAACAGAAGCCGCCAGTCTAGGGCGGAAAGGAGGTTTCTGTTCATTAATGCCCGGCGGCCAAAAATTCTATCAAAGGAGGATTTGGACATGGAAAAGAAACATAACATGAAGACAGAGGTATCTGGAACTTTGGATTTTAACAGCAATGGATCAAAAACGGAGGAGCGAATAATGGAAGCTAGCAGGGTAAAGATGGAGGGCATGGGACCCATTCAAGTATCGGAAGTGGATATTGAATCTTTGGTTATCAAGTATCACCCAAGAATAAACGTAGATGGGATTGATGAACTCAAGAGAAGCATTGAAAAATGCGGGCTTCAGGAACCGATTGCGGTATATGAATTAGATAAAGGTAAGTATGCGGTAATAGATGGATGCAGAAGGCTTGAGGCAGCAAAGAGGCTAGGGTGGAAATCGGTGCCATGTATCGTCCACGAAAATGTAGATCAACGCCAAGCTGCACACCTTTCTTATGTTAGGAACATGGAAAGGAAAAATCTTAACCCAGTTGAGATTGCAAACCACCTAGTGGTTATGAAGGAAAAATTTGGCTACAGCCTAAAGGAACTTGAGATAAAAGGATACGGTTCAAAAGCCTCGATTTCGCAAAAGATGAAAATCTTGAATTTGCCGGGCTCTGTGCTGGACAAGGTCAGAGAAGGTAAGCTCACTATAGCTCATGGCCTTCATCTCCTAGAGCTCCCAACTAGTGAGGAACAAGAGAGATGGGCGAAAAGAATCCTTGAAGAAGACCTCTCGGCCAAGAAAGCAGGTAAACTGATAAAGAGGTATATTTCAAAAGGGAAACAACACAAAGAAGCTCAAGAAGTTGAAATCCCAGAAGGAGAGATACCAGGGGTCTTTATGAAAGACTCTAGGGACATGAGCGAATTGAAAGACGAGTCAGTTCACCTGATAGTTTCAAGTCCACCATTCAATATAGGGATGGAATTCGAAGAAGGCATCTCGTTCGAGAAGCACATTGAGGAAGTGAAGGCAGTGCTGAAAGAATGCGCGAGGGTTCTGGTACCTGGAGGAATTATGGCTTTGGATGTGGCGGATATTCATACTAAACATTCCTCTAAGGAGATAACCCTTATGGGTCACAGATACCAAGAATGGTTGCGCGAGCACGGGATATATCTGAAGAATATCATTATTTGGTATAAAAACGTGATGCCGCTGTCGAAGCGAAAAGATCTTCTCAATATGGCAGAAGTACGCCACACTCATTATAAGATCGTCCTCAACTTTGAACCTATCTATATATTCCGTAAGCAAGGCAGAAGGGAAGTTCCGAGCGAAGAGAAGATATTGGCTTCGAGGTTGTCCAAAAAAGAAATCCTAGAACTGTGTGATGGGGTCTGGAAGATCCAACCTCTAAAAACAAAACAGGGACACCCTTGTGTTCACCCTGAAGAATTACCCCGTAGATTGATTAAGATGTTTAGCTATGAAGGTGATCTCATATTAGATCCGTGGGCAGGCAGTGGCACCACCATAAAGGTGGCCAACGAGTTGAATAGGCACGCTGTGGGATACGAAAGAGAGCTCAAGTATAAGCCAGTGATAATGGAAAAGCTAGGGCTCACAGATGGCGAAAGCGATACTGAGGTTGTTCGAACTATGATTGAGAGTGTTCAAGAAATAAGGTCTGAAGTGCAGGTGCTAGAGGGTGCCACGGAAGCGGGAGAAACTGAAGGAGATATTTGCATGGCCAAAATTCCAGAAGATGGCGCCACTCCTGTTGAAATGAGTTTGAATCAATAAACACCGGGAATTGGGGCGTGGGGCATAGTTCTCACGCCCACTAAAGTTAAGCCCGAGAATAGGAGGAAAAAATGAGAAGAATGATTGATATAAAAGATCTATCTAAGATGATTGGCTTGAAAGAACAAACCATCAGAAACAAACTTAACTGCGGGACCTTCCCAATCAAGACAAAAAAGATAGGCAGAAAATTATTATGGGAAATAAAGGATGTAGAAGAGTTCCTTGATACGCTGAAGCCAATAAATTAGATAACAACATATTTGACAAGATAAGGGATGGCGAGTAAGGTCGCTGGTGGAAAGGAGGTGATTCCTAACCACCACGCACCCTGCTCTACCATCCCTTTCTATTTTAAGGAAAGGAGAAAACAACATGGGTGTATATCAGAAATATAGAGACAAGAACGGCAAACCAACTGGCCCGTGGTTCGTAAAATACCCTTATAGAAGGGATAAAGCGACGGGTAAAATCAGGTACAAAATCGAGAAGGCGGGTTTCTCAAAAAAGCTGGCTCAAAGGATTTATAACAAGAAATATGAGGAATATAAGAAGAGAGAGCATCTGGATTGGAAGGAAACAAAGCCTCTGTCATTTTCAGAGATGGTGGACTGGTATCTAGATCTGCCAGCCGTAAAAGCCAAAACTTACTATAAGGATATAGTAAGATATTGTGAAAAGTGGAAAGAGTTCTTCGGGGAAATCCTGGTGGATGACATCAAGCCGAGTATGGTTGAGAAGTACCGCGAAGAACGTCTTCAACAGAGATCTTACAGAGGGAAGTATCCGAGCAGGCAAAAGGTAACGCCTGCCAGCGTTAATAAGGAGGTCTCTGTGCTCAAAAGGATTTTTAATCTCGCTATCAGAGAGGACTTGGCTTTTAAGAATCCCTGTTGGAAGGTGGAGCGGCTGCAGGAGAATAATGAGAGAAAGCGAATACTGTCAAAGGATGAATTGGATAGCTTGTTAGCCCTATTGCCGCAACACGCGAGAGACATAGTGCTCACTGCTTATTACACGGGGATGCGCTCAGCGGAGATATTTAATCTTACATGGGATAAAGTGAATCTAGAAAAAGGTTATATCGAGTTGGCAGCAGAGGATACTAAAACTAGAAGACCCAGAAGGGTTTATTTAACAGAGGCTGTCATGGAAATCTTGCTCAGATTGAGCAAGGTCAGACACTTGAGCCACAAACATGTGTTCACTTATAAAGGGAAGCCAATCAAAAGCATCAAGACGTGCTTCACTAACGCGTGTAAAAAGGCGGGGATAGAAGATTTTCGGTTTCACGATCTTCGGCACACTTTCAACACTATGATGCGAAAGGCGGGCGTGCCAAAAAGCGTCATTATGAGCCTGACGGGGCACAGAACGAGCGCCATGTTTGACAGGTACAATACGGTAGACGACGAAGATGCCAGAGAAGCGATTTGGAGGTTGGAAAACTATTTAGTTAGTGAAGAACAGGGAAAGCCGGGACAAGCTAGTGCTCCCATAGTGCTCCCAAAGGGCAAATAAGAAAAGGGGAGAAGGCCCAGTCGCCTACCTCCCCGAAATTACTATAAAAGTGGTGCGCCCAGCAGGATTCGAACCTGCGACCTACGGATTCGTAGTCCGTCACTCTATCCAGCTGAGCTATGGGCGCACGGGGATGTGATCAGCTATCAGCTATAATTGTAAATTTATACAATAGCAAACTTGACATTTCATTTCTACATCAAAATTTTGAAAAAATGATTTGCCAATTCTCTATGTTGAACCCGTCTCCTCAGCTATCTGCAAGATACGCTCTATTATCGCGGTGGTGGAAAAGCCTTCAATATAAGGGATGCGGACTACCCTGCCACCTGCTGCCTTGACTATGTCTGATCCTATGATCTCATCTTCAGCCCAGTCT
>QMLL01000251.1 GCA_003646715.1 Deltaproteobacteria bacterium | reverse complement strand
ACTGTTTCCATGGGTTTCTTATACCTCGTCAGTGTTCTAGCTCATGGGAAGAGTTATCTCTACCGTTGTCCCTTCCCCGGGCTGGCTCTTTATTTTGATTTTGCCTTTGTGGCTTTCTATTATGTTGGTCACTATTGCCAGCCCCAGGCCTGTGCCTTTTTCACGAGTGGTGAAAAACGGTTTGAATATTTTTTGTAAGTGTTCTTCGGTGACACCGCGTCCGCTATCTGAAATGAGTATTTTGAGGTTTCTGTTTCCGTTTTCTTCTATGAAAGTTCTTATTTGGAGCTTACCGCCTTCGGGCATTGCCTGAAGAGCGTTATTGAAAATGTTCAAAAACGCCCTGTATAGTAAATCGGGATCTGCTTCGAGAACTTTGCCATTTGTCTCATATTGTTTTTCTACTTCAATGTGCAGCCTTTTCAGTTCTGGTTCCAGAAAGCTTATATTTCTCTCAAGAACTTCTTCAATGTTGCATTCGGATCGCTGTATGGTTTTTGGTCGGGCAAAATCAAGAAATTCTGTCAATATGGCGTTCAACCTCGTAGCTTCTTCCATTATCATGCTTGGGAATCTCTTCAAGCTAGGATCCTGGATTTTTTGCTCCAGGAGTTCAGCTGTGCTGCGTATGATTCCGAGGGGGTTTCTTATTTCGTGAGATATTCCGGCGACCATCTCACCGAGTGTAGCAAGTTGCTCGGCATGTCTGAGTTGTTCTTCGAGCTCTTTCTGTTCTCTTGCCCTCTCCTCTATAATTATTTCTGCTCTTTTGACTATTAGTCTCAACAGAACAAAAATGATTACTATTGCTCCCAGGGTTGCAGCGATGATAATCATCTGGAACTTTGCGATAGACTCGTAGTCCTTGGAAATATCCTTGGTGATTTCGAAAACTCCCAGTATACGTCCCTTTTTCCACGTAAAGGGTTGTTCAACCCACATAGGATTATAGGTTATCAGTTTCCGCTCACCTCCAAGCCAGGGCAGTTCGAGACCAAGAAACGTGCCGCCGCGGGAAATAAGTTTGGAGGCCATGTTACCATTCAGTGCATTGTTAAAATTCTTCCCCAACTTTTCGTTTTTTTTCCCGACCATTTTCCTGTCGGTACTGTAAGTGACTATTCCTTCAGTATCGTAAATCACCACTCTTTCAATATCAAATCCATGGATTGTATTTTTTACCACCGTATCTAGCTGGCTATATTGTCTTTCTTCCCTGAGCTGTATTCGTCCTTCTTTCAAAACCACGGGCAGTGTAAACTGGAAAAAAACCTGGTGATTTAGATTGTCTGCCACGAGTTGAGCGTATTCTTCACTTTTCTGCAACAGAGCTCTTTTTGCAGCGGTGGAGATGAAAAGAGAAAGAACGATCAAGGAACTAAAGATTACCAATAAGCTGGTAAGTGAAAAGTACTTAGCCAGCTGGAAAGGTTTCATATGATGAGTGAGAGTCGAATGTATGTCTTCCGCCATCAGTTATCTCTATTATTTTGAAACTACTATTTTAAACTTGCCAGTGCTTTATCTAAGAGATCGTCCAATTTCCTAGAGTATGAAATTAGAACTTGTCGTAAGTTCACTGCTAATTTCTTTAGCCCTTTGTTCGTATCCTTTTCTACCCATTATAGCATAGGTGTTTTTTTTGCTTTCTTCAACACCCGGTTGATCCAGCGGATTTATGTTGTAAAGCGAACCCATAAATACTGTTGTCACCTCGAACAGGAAAAAGATTTGCCCTATAGTAAACGGGTTTATCGATGGAACTGTTACTGTTATGTTTGCCCTGCCGTTTTGTGCCAGAGCAATTGCGGTTGCTGTTTGCTCCGCATTTATGAGAGTCCCTAGATCTTTTCCACTCAAATAATTTAGGGCATCATTGCCTTGAAAAGCTACCGGGATCGATACCTCCCTGTCAAAGGATTGGACCCTGAAAAAAGTAATCATCTTGTTGAAAGGTCCTTCCATGTAAAGTTGCAGTTGCGAATGTTGATCCGTGGTACCAAGGGCTTTAATAGGAGTTGGCCCGACAAATATTTCTTTGCCGTCAAGGGAATATTTTTTCCCGAGACTTTCCGCTATGAGTTGTCTGAGCCAGTCAGCAATACTATATAGCCTGTTGCTGTATGGCATGAAAACGAGTATATTTTGCCCTTTCTTCCGGTCAGCCAGGTAATAGACGGCTCCAAGGGTATACGCGGGGTTTTCCCACAATCTTGGATCCGCGCATTTCTTGTCGATGTGCCGCGCGCCAGCCAGCATTTCGTCAATATCCACACCCATCACAGCCGCAGGTAGCAGTCCCACGGGGCTTAGTACCGAAAAACGACCTCCTACTGCTGGAGGTATTGTGAGGATGGTGTATTTTTCTTCCAGGGCAATTTCTCGTAGGCATCCCTTTTCCGGGTCAGTGATCGCAAAGATCTGCCTGGAAAGTGCGTTCTCGCCGCCGCTTTTCTTTACCAGGTCACGAACTACCATAAACTGGCTCATAGTTTCGGCGGTAGTTCCCGATTTGCTTATAACCAGAAAACATGTTTCCTTAATGTCCAGTGTTTCCAATAAAGAACCGAAGTAATCCGGGTCCACGTTGTCAGTTACAAAGACGTTGACGTGGTCTTCTCTGGAGCCACGAAACGGACCATTCAGGGCATTCTGGATTGCAATTGTTCCTAAAGCCGAACCACCAATTCCCAAAACCACCAAATTTTTGAATTCATTTCGTATCATTTTGGCAGTTTTAAGAATACCGGCTGTGTCATTATAGGGTAACTCGTAAAAACCAAGCCTCCCGGATTTTCTCCCTTCAGTGAGCTGCTGATGTATCGAAGTTATTCTGTCAGTCAGTTGATCTATTTCAGCGGGCGAAATTCCTCTATCATCACCCAGTTTTTCAGCCATCGCATAAGTCAGGTCTATTTTTATTTCCATACTAGAACTCCATTCGTTATCTTCCCATCTTTTCATACCCGGGCTCCTTTAAACTTTGTGATTCACGCTAACGGGCTTAAAAGAATAGTTGCTTTATCTGTTTATTTGTTCTCAAAAACGATAAATAAACTGAACGCTCGCCGATTTCTTCCCAAAACATAAATTGGGTTCTAAGGGTAGAGCTTTTTTAAGTTTGTTACGAAATAACCGCCTGTTGTTAATATTTGTTTTTCTTGCATCAGTACCAGCGCTCTTTATACCTCCAATATAGAATCCTGTCTCCAGGTAAGCAATAAAAGAACCCAGAATGGGGCTATCATGCTTGAAAGAAAAATAAGCTGCAGAGATTAAACCTGCGTTCAGGACAAACGAACTTATACCATGAAAAGCTTCACCGGCATATAGGTGTCCTGTTCCCGGGACTACTGCCGATAGAAACATCGCTATCCTGGGTTCTTTTTTCTTTCCTTTTTCCATACTTTCCATGAGTGATATCAAATGCTTGAATTTCTCAATGTTCTGGCCGCTATGTTTAACTTTATTTAGAATTTGAATAGCCTGTATATCTTCACCCACCAGAAAATACATCTTTGCTTCATAAAGTCTGGCACATACGCTTCTGTCTGCTTCCGCGGTAGTTTCAGCAGATTTTCTGTACGCGATAGCGGCATTACGATAGTCTTTTTCTCTTTCCAGGATTTGACCGAGTTCAAGCCAAAAATCAGAAGTCAGTTTAAATTTTTCTTGTAGTTCATATAGCCGCCGAAGTTCCGTTATAACCCCGGATGTATCACCCAGCTTTGCCAGACAAATGATGGTGTTTTTGTATGCATTTTTTGCATTATTTGATGAAACATCCATGTCAATATAACGCTCATATTCCCTGGTTGCCCTTGAATAATCCCCTTCTTTCATCAGGTGACCTGCAAATCGAAAAATTTCATCAGGTTTATTAAACGCGGCAGCACAAAGAGCAGCATCAAGAGCAAAAAGCACCACAAATAGGCTGGCAACCATTAAAAGAATAATCTTACGGAGATTTCTTTTCGTGCACTCGGGCATTATTTCTTTTTCTTTAGACTCTCGATTCGCTGTCTAATTACTTTTTCCTCTCCACGGTCGGTT
>QMLL01000250.1 GCA_003646715.1 Deltaproteobacteria bacterium | reverse complement strand
TAATGATAGTTGTAAACTCGTGGACGCCTCCAGTAAGGGCGGTAACAATATGGTGGATCGTGGTCGATCCAGATATTCACCCGAGGAGGACAATCATAGTAGTAATTGTAACGTTCAATCACCGCTGGAGGACAATAACCTCTATAATACACTGTACTGGTTGGAGCATAGCAGGTACTAGCTGGCGGAAGTACAGGTGATGCGACACCATGCACGATGGTATTAAAAAGCATGGTTGCACCAAGGGCAATAAGTGCTCCTTCCCAGTGATCATCGCAATCTGCACGGGCGATTCCAAAGGGTGTTAATAACAATGCCAGAAGAACAATAACTATGACTGCTTTATTTTTCATTGTTCCACCCTCCTCGCCAATTTACCTAGCAAAACAAGTATAACATATTAAAGGCAAACAAACAGTGCTTTGCTTCATCCTGCCGATTCTTGTTTTTATAGACGATTGAGATCCCAAAAAGTTTACAAGGATTCAGAATTTCAATATACGGAATATAGAAATTCCTATAGTCTCAATTCTGAGTTAGTCTTTTTCTCGCCCTCCCTTTCAAACACACCACTTCTACCCCCGCTCTTGTATACGAGTCTTATGTCGTTTATTGTCATTTCTCTATCAACAGCTTTACACATGTCATATATTGTAAGAGCAGCACTGGCTACTGCCATTAGTGCCTCCATCTCAACTCCTGTCCTGTCGAAGGCCTTGACAGTGGCCTCAATCTCGATGGTCTTCCCAGCTTCGTCGGGGTTAAAATAAAGTTCTACTTTGGATAGCTGGATAGGATGACACAGTGGTATCAAATCGCTGGTTTTTTTCGCGGCCATTATGCCCGCTATTCGGGCAGTTTCAAGCACGTTTCCTTTTTTAGTCTTTCCTGTCAGGATCAGCTCCATTGTTCGTTTTTGCATTTTGATGCTGCCTTTTGCAGTGGCCTGGCGCCAGGTTTTGTCTTTTTCCGAGACATCTACCATCTTTACCCTGCCTGCAGCATCAAGATGACTGAGTACCAATTCCAGTTGTTTTTTATCCATTCCCCCTACCTTCCTGTTAAGTATGCTTTTCAGCAGACTTTTATTACTACGACCAGATCTCCTGGAGGCATACCAAAGAAGTTCTGGTCCCCAAGACTTCGAAAATAAAGCCTGTCTCCGTCACTGGTGCCCGGTGGTATGTTTACTACCAGTTCCCTGTGTTCTTCTTTAAAACCGTGCCCATGGCATACCTTACACGTTTCGCTGTTACCGTTGCTTATTGTTCCGTTGCCGAGGCAATTGTCGCAAAAAAGCATTCTAGAGTAGAAAATTGCTTCTTTTCCGCCCTTTGCTGCTGTTCTCTGTTCCACCTGGAGATAGAAACATAGATCCATCCCGCGTCTGAGGCAGTTTCCTGTTGTTGCGATACCAAAGTATTCAGCGAGTACTGAACTGGTAAGTTTCCCGGGGGAAATAGCCGCTTTTATATTGTCGTTTATATCATGTTTTCTGTAGTTCCTTTTTCTTCCGGCTTTTCCATGTTTTCTGTAGTAGAAATAGTCGTATTTTAACTTTTTTTGAGGGTCACTTAGAATCTCATAAGCTAGGGAAACAAGCTGGAATCGTTTTGCTGCTTCCGCGTCCCCCGGGTTATGATCTGGATGGCACCTGAAGGCAAGTCTCCTGAAGGCGCGTTTAATTTCAGCTTGACTTGCCTCGGGATTAATTTCTAGTATTTCGTATAAATTAAGAAAATGGTAATTCATATTTCTCTATATTATTTACTCGTAAATACAACAATGTTGTTTTTCTAATTTTATGTGGAAGATAATCCGTTGACAAGACTTTTCTATGCTGGTTAAATCGCAAGGAGTAGGTCACATTACGCAAAAAGAGGAAAATGCTTGCCAGAATATATAGCAGCGCAGTGCTGGGAATCGATTCTTATGTTGTGGAGGTAGAGGTAGACATTGCGTCCGGTTTACCTTCCTTTTCTACTGTTGGTCTTCCTGATGGTGCTGTGAAAGAAAGCCGCGAACGGGTTCGTGCAGCTATAAAGAACAGCGGATACCATTTCCCTCCAGAGAAAATCACAGTGAATCTTGCTCCTGCTGATATAAAAAAAGAAGGGGCTGGTTTCGATTTACCGATTTCGGTTGGTATTCTGGCCGCGTCTGGGCTTATAGAGAAAGATAGGCTGGGAGAGTATCTATTAATTGGTGAACTTTCTCTGGATGGCAGGGTAAAGCAAACCAGGGGAATTTTGCCTATTGCTCTGGGAGCAAAAAGAGCAAAAGTCAAGGGTGTGATTTTACCACAATCCAACGCTACTGAAGCTGCTGTTGTAGATGGCATTGATGTTATTCCAGTCTCCTACCTATCGGAGGCAGTGGATTTCCTGAATGGGGAAATGGAGATAAAGCCCGTAAAAGTAGACATAAAGAGCTTTTTTTCAAAAATAAACAGATATCCTATCGATTTTAGTGATGTAAAAGGTCAGGAACTGGCTAAAAGAGCATTGGAGATAGCAGCTGCTGGAAACCATAACGTGCTCATGGTCGGCCCTCCGGGCTCGGGTAAAACCATGCTAGCTCAGCGTTTACCTACTATTCTTCCACCGTTGACATTTGACGAAGCTCTTGAAACCACAAAAATATACAGTGTTTCAGGTTTGTTAGATAAACCTTTGATGACCATACGACCGTTTCGATCCCCGCACCATACTATATCTGATGCCGGTTTGATTGGTGGAGGACAGGTCCCCAAACCCGGCGAGGTCAGCCTTGCACACAATGGTGTGTTATTTCTTGACGAACTTCCCGAGTTCAGGAAAAACGTTCTGGAAATGCTCAGACAACCTCTGGAAGACGGTAAAGTAACAATTGCCAGAGCGTCGGTTACGTTAACGTACCCTTCGAGATTTTTGCTCGTTACTGCTTTAAATCCTTGCCCATGTGGATATCTGGGAGATAGTGCTCATCAGTGCCGGTGTACCTCAACTCAAATACAGCGTTACCGATCCAAACTATCGGGGCCATTACTTGATAGGATTGATCTTCATGTAGATGTTCCAAATGTAAATTATGATGATTTGGCGAAAGACAGGAGCGTGGAGACTTCTGAAGAAATCAGGAATAGGGTTACGGCAGCAAGGAAGATTCAACTGGAAAGATTCAAGAAAAACAGGGGAGTCTTTTGTAACAGCCAGATGGGTCCGAGGTTAATAAAAAAATATTGTGCTGTGGACAGAAATTGTGAAAATCTTCTGAGAATGGCAATCGACCGGCTTGGATTCAGTGCTCGTGGTTATCACAGAATACTAAAATTAGCGAGAACTATTGCTGATATTGCCGGTCAAAAAGATATAAAGGAAGATCATCTGGCCGAGGCCATTCAATACAGGTCTCTGGACAGAGATTATTTTAGTGAGTTTTGATTGTTAAAAATTTGAGCACTTTGAGAAGCACCAAGGGTATCTGAATTTTAATGTATTATAGACTAAATAACCGCTCCCGGAAATCCGCAGGCAAAAATATTTTTTTGCGTATATTTGCCTGGGTGTTCTGGGTAACCCTCGTCCTAGTCGTTATGGTGGGGATAACGGGCCTCCTTATTTATCAGCACTATACAAAAGACCTCCCGAGCGTTGATAAGCTTCGTAAATATGAGCCTCCTACCGTTTCATATGTTTATGACAGGGACGGTAATATAGTTGCCGAATTTTTCAAACAGAAAAGAATTGTCGTACCTATCGAGAGAATTCCGAAGACACTTATCCAGGCATTTATTGCGGCAGAGGACGCTCATTTTTATGAGCACCCCGGGATTGATCTTATGGGGGTTGCAAGAGCGATGATAAAAAATATACAGGCTGGTTCCATAGTGCAGGGTGGTAGTAGCATAACACAGCAGGTGACAAAGTCTTTGTTGCTGACACCCGAGAGAAGCTGGTCAAGATAGTTCAGAGAGGCCATACTTGCTTACAGGATAGATAACGAGCTTACTAAAGAGGAGATCTTGTATCTCTACCTTAACCAGATCTATCTAGGACATGGGGCTTACGGTGTTGAAGCAGCTG
>QMLL01000249.1 GCA_003646715.1 Deltaproteobacteria bacterium | reverse complement strand
TTAAAAGACCCTGCAATATTACCAGCTTCCTTACCTTTACCCCAGTAATAATCAATACGGCCTGGCCCTTTAATAGCACCACCACGATCCTGTATGAAAACAAGTCTTCGAAATGCGACTGAGTTTTCGTTGTTACACAAATTTCGATCCTCTGATTTGCATATTTTGATGAAAGAGAGAGCTCCCGGAGGGAAAAATTTAGGGTCTGCGGCTACGGATCTCTTCGGAGTCAGAATAACTCCTATGCTTCCCACGGGGCCATTTTTCACTTTCCGGAAAAAAACGTAACTAGGATTATAGCTCAGTATTCTTTCTATTTCCGAGGGATGACTGTGGAGGTACTGATATATGGCTTCCATGGACATTTTTTCCCGGGGAATTATGCCTTCATTTATTAAAAGAGCGCCAATACTCTTATAAGGCCGACCATTCGAACCGGCATAGTTTACGCTCATAGTGCTACCGTTTCGCAAAACGATTTCTGCTGATCCCTGTACATGTATAAAAAAACAATCAACGATATCTTCCAACCAAACCAGTTCAAGTTTTTTCCCGGCGAGTTTCCCTTCAAAATCTATTTCATGTCTGGTGAAGTAAGGTTTTACCGTTCTTCCATCAAGCCTTCCGGTCAACCTTCTTTTTGAGTCTTTCAGTCCAAAGCTAATTAAATCGACATAAACAAGATCGTCAGGTAATGAGTACAACGGATAAGAAAATTTTGAAGTCTTTTTCAAACTCCCTGAGACTCGAGGCTCATAATAGCCGGTAAAAAGAAGTTTTCCGTCACCTCTCAACCCCTTACATTTGAGAGCTTCGAAGTGATCTTCTATGTAATTAGCAATAGTCGGCCACGATCTGTTGAGGTGTGCGTAGTCCTTTAAAGACTCATACGTATCGGCAAGTTGCGAAGCTTTAATGCTGTATTGACCAAAATGGTATATCCTGTTGGGTGGCACCTTTCGGTAATAAGAAATGCTCCTTTCAAGTGCCGTGATAAATGATGACACAGAAAAATCATCTGCTTTCAAAGAGAGCTTCTTTATGTCGACTTTTTTGAAGGCCTTTTCCCGAGTAGTGATTACCGGGGGTGGTACCCTCCTGACGCATGAATATTCAATGAAAAGAATCAAGACAAAAATAAGAGCAAGACCAGCAAAAATTCTGTTCTTGCTCCTTATAGTTCCAGGTAATTCTGAATTCAAAGGAATAGACGCCTCCTCTGGTATTTATAAAAAGTTTCAATTAATTCACTTAGCATGCTGACTCAAAGAGCTGCCTCTGAAAGAACACTTTGCTTTCATTAAGTTCCCATTTCCCAGGAATGGAGGTATTTTTCCTGCTCTTCTGTTAACTTGTCTATTTGGATCCCCATTGACTTTAGCTTGAGTCTGGCAATCTCTTCGTCTATCTCTTTAGGTACCCCGTAAACCTTCTTCTCCAGTTCACTACCGTGCTTTTTCAAATACTCCGCACACAGAGCCTGATTCGCGAAGCTCATATCCATGACACTGGAAGGATGACCTTCGGCAGCAGCCAGATTAATCAGTCTTCCTTCTCCAAGTACATATATCCTTTTTCCATTTTCTAGAGTAAATTCCTTAACATATTCACGGATTTTTCTTCGATTTTTAGCCATTTTTTCCAGTGCATCCAGATCAATCTCCACATTGAAATGCCCTGAATTACATACAATAGCGCCATCTTTCATAACTTCAAAATGTTCACCCCTGATTACGTGGATATCGCCGGTTAATGTACAGAAAAAGTCGCCAATTTTTGCTGCTTCAGCGATTGTCATCACCTGATAACCATCCATCACTGCTTCAAGAGCTCTGAGAGGATCAACTTCGGTTACTACCACTCTGGCTCCCATACCGGACGCACGCATTGCAACGCCTCTTCCACACCAACCATAACCACACACCACGAAATTAGATCCGGCTATCAGCCTGTTGGTGGCTCGCAGTATTCCGTCTATGGTACTCTGGCCCGTTCCGTATCTATTATCAAACAGGTGCTTTGTGTTGGCATCGTTTACAGCGATAATGGGATACTGTAGCACTTTATCGTCGGCCATGCTGCGCAGTCTTATCACCCCGGTTGTAGTTTCCTCGGTACCTCCTTTAATGTTGCCAAGGTATTCCCTATATTCCGAGTGAAGGGTACTGACAAGATCTGCACCGTCATCCATGGTTACGTCAGGCACTACTTCGAGAACGGCTTTAATATGGCTATAGTATGTATCTTTGTCTTCCCCCTTTATGGCAAATACGGGTATTTTATGTTCTATCGCCAGGTATGCTGCAACATCATCCTGGGTGCTCAACGGATTGGATGCACACAAGCGTACATTGGCGCCTCCTGCTTTGAGAGTCTCCACAAGGTATGCAGTTTCCGTGGTAACGTGAAGACACGCCGCCAAATTAATTCCTTCTAAAGGTTTTTCCCTGGCAAATCTCTCCTTAATGAAGGAAAGTACAGGCATCGACTGAGCGGCCCATTCAGTCCTCAAACGTCCTTCTTCTGCCAGTTTTTCATCTTTTATGTCAAAATCCATGATCACTCCTGTTCAAAATTCCGAAATTGGTTAAAATAATTATAAACTTGCTTTATCTTTTAACACATCAACCATGTCGAGCTTTTCCCACGTAAAATCAGGATCATTTCGACCAAAATGTCCGTAACATGCGGTCTTTTTGTAGATTGGCCTCAAGAGTCTCAGGTGATTTATCATGTCAGCGGGTTTAAAACTAAAAACTTCCCTTATGATTCTGGCTATTTCATCTGGAGGAATTTTGCTGGTACCCATGGTGTCAATCATTAACGATACCGGTTCGGCCACACCAATGCTGTAAGCGACCTGTATTTCACATTTTTTGGCCAGACCTGCCGCGACAACGTTTTTTGCCACGTACCTAGCCATGTAAGAAGCACTCCGGTCAACTTTCGTCGGATCCTTGCCGGAAAAACATCCGCCACCGTGACTTCCTTGACCTCCGTAGGTATCAACAATTATCTTTCTTCCCGTGAGACCACAATCGCCCATAGGACCACCGATAACAAACCTTCCTGTGGCATTTATGAAAAACTTGGTATTTTTATCCATCATCTTTTCCGGGATAGCCTTTTTGATAACCTCTTCCATGATCCCTTCTTCCAGAGTTTTCCTGGTTACTTCGGGAGTGTGCTGGGCAGCTACAACCACCGCTTCAACCCTTTTGGGAGTACTGTTATCGTATTCGATGGTAACCTGGCTCTTTCCGTCGGGACGCAAAAAATCGAGAATTTTCTCTTTTCTTACATCAGCCAGTCTTTTTGTAATCCTGTGTGCATAAAACGCGGGCATAGGCATATAAACTGGAGTTTCATCACATGCGAAGCCAAACATCAATCCCTGGTCACCTGCTCCTTGTTCTTCGAACAGCCCTTCTCCAGGAGTTACACCCTGAGAAATATCAGGCGACTGCTTATCTATGGACGTTAAAACCGCGCAGGTCCGCCAATCAAAACCCATATCTGAGTTATCATATCCAATCTCTTTAATGGTACTTCTCACAATCTCCGGAATATCTACCCAGCAGGTAGTGGTAATTTCTCCGGCCACAATGGCTATTCCTGTGGTAACCAGAGTTTCACAGGCTACACGACATTCTTTATCCTGTGCGATTATGGCATCGAGCACAGCGTCAGAGATCTTATCGGCAATTTTGTCAGGATGACCTTCAGTCACCGATTCAGAAGTGAACAAATAATGGGACATTGACATTTACTTTCTCCTTTCTCTTTCATTGAAATTTTGAATTATATCAATCAACTTTCTTGCATTTCTTCTTTGCGACTTTTCTCTTCCTGTTTCCCAGAAACAAATTTTTCATGAAAAGGAGCATCAGAAGACACAATACCACCAGAAATAATCAACTTAAAGGCATCCTCCACAGAAATCGGCAATGGAAAACTTTCCTTCTCCGGCACCATCAAGTAAAAACCGGACGTCGGATTCGGCGTAGTAGGTACAAAAACATTAATCATTTCTTCCTGGTTTAGCTCCTTTTGAATGTTTTCAGA
>QMLL01000248.1 GCA_003646715.1 Deltaproteobacteria bacterium | reverse complement strand
TACAGAATACGAATTTGATGACCGTGGGAATATTACTGCGAAAATCGAAGCTTCAGGAACACCATTGGAGCGCAGGACGGAATACCAGTACGACCAATTTGGAAATTGTATAAAAACAGTGCTTCCTGGAGGAGGTCAGATCCTTTCTGAATACGATAATTTTGGAAATATCATAAAGCGCACCGACCCAATGGGAAACTCGGAAGAATACACATACAATAACAGGAACAACAGAATTTCGTGGAAAACCAAACGCGGATTTGTTTGGCACTACTTCTATGACGACGCAGACCACTTAACATCAATGACCGACCCCCTGGGAAATACCATTTCTTTTGAGTATGACGCTGTTGGCAACCTTATTTCATATACTGATGCAAACAACAACCTGGTTCAGTTCGAGTATGATGCGTACGACAGAATTAAAACAATAACTGATCCTCTCGGTTTTACAAAAACCTACGAATACGATGATGATGGTCGAGTGACAAAGATCACCGATCAAAATGGTAACTCAAAAACCTTTTTGTATGATTCCGAAGGGAATCTGAAAACTATTGTTGATGCAAAGAATAACGAGACTTCTTTTGCATACAAGCTTTCAGATGCTCCTTATTGCCCCACGTGCGATCCCGCTGAGAATCCTAAAAAACCTATCGAAATCCATTATCCGACTTATACAGAGCGTTACGAATACGATGTCAGGGGACATATCACAAAGAAAACTAAGGTGCTTGACGACACAACTCAGTATGAATGGCAATATACTTATGACGGAGCGGGCAATCTCACATCGATTAGACTCCCTGACAATAGCCGTGTGACATATAAATATGACGCATTAAACCGACTTGTAGAGATTGTAGATCCATTCCAGAACAGCTCACATTTCGAATACGATAGTAGAGATAACCTGATCTCCGTAACAGAACCCGCCGGATATGAGAGGATTCTTGAATACGATTTGAATGGCAGGATTATTTCCGAAAAAGTGGCAGGCAAGGGCAAGATCAGTTATGAGTATGATCCCGCGGGAAATATCATAAAGGTCACACAAGCAAATGGTTCTGCAATAACATTGGAATACAACCAGCGAGATCTTCTGACCAAGAGAATCGATCCGTTTGGGAACCAAACGGAAATAAGTTATGACCCCATGGGGCATGTAATCAAAGTTACATACCCAAACGGCGGCGAAGCCAGTTTTGAATATGACGCCAAGGGGAGAGTTGTTAAATTAATTACACCTCTCGGCGAAACAATCAACTTCACCAGAGACGGGCTTGGTAACATTGTCTCGAAGACAGATTACCTCGAAAATACATGGTACTACGAGTATGACGAATTGAACAGGTTAACAACTATCACAGATCCGACAAATGCTAGGCAAATACTGGAATATACTGGCCCCTGGCTTTCAAAGAAAATAGACTTTAATGGTAAAGTAACTTTATTTGAACGCGATTCCATCGGACGTGTAGTTTCCCGAATCCAGAAAATGAATGATACTGAACCATCAACGGACGAAGACGATCTGGTTACTACATATCACTATGATACCTACTTCCCGACCTGGACACGGCAGATTGATCCCTTGAACCGAACCACCACCAGAATATTGGACGCCATGGGGCGAGTTACAAGAATAGTGTATCCTGATGCTCGTTACAGTACCTTCGAATACACACCAAACGGTGATCTTCTTTCCATGCGCGACCTGACTGGAAATATTATTTCCTACGAATATGATGAATATGGGCGACTCAGTCGCATCAAAGACACTTTGAGCACCATACGGGAAATAAACTACGATGACAGTGGAAACATAGAGACAATCACTGGAGCTGATGGAAATACCCTTCATTATGTATACGACGCACTATACAGAATCAAAGAATGGAGCGACGCTAGCGGAAATACAGGTACATATACTTATGATGCTATGGGGCATACCATTAAGTACAAAGACCGAGAGGGTAACGAAAGTGAGTTCTCCTATGATCTGATGGGAAACGAGCTTGTTAGCAGGACACCACTTGGCAGAGAGACTGAGTTTACATACGACCTTGCCGGCCATCTTCTTTCCGCCAAAGATGCTTTGGGCAACTTAACATCCTTCACCTATAACGCCCTGGGTCAATTAAAAACAGTCGTCTACCCAGATAACACTTCCGAGGAATTCTCGTACGATTCCCTAGGTAACATCCTGGCCAAAAAGAACAGGGATGACTCATGGATCCATTATTCATATGATGATGCTTATAGAGTTACTGCAATTGACTATCCGGGAACTGAGGATGATGTGTCGTTTATATATGACAAGGCAAGCAGAATGCTTGAAGCCACAAATTCTTCAGCTACTATTACATTTACTTACGATCCCGGAAATAGGGTTTTGAGCGAGACAATTAATGGTAGAACTGTCCGGTACACATATGATGATAGTACAGGTAGGAAGACAATCCAGTACCCTGGTACGGATACAGTCGTAGAGGTTAGGGACATCCGTAGAAGAGTTACTCAAATTGAGCAAAATGGCTCCGTGTTGCTTTCTCAGGGCTACGATTCCTCCAACTTATTAACAAGTCGAACATTCTCAAATGGAATAACAGCAAACTTTTCATATGATTCGGCCGGAAATATGGTACAGGCGCAGTATATGGACGGTGAAACACCCTTAGCTGGCTTTGAGTATGGCTATGACCGAGAAGGCAATCTTCTCTGGGAAAAACATGTCCACGATCCACACAATTCTTTCTCTTTTGTTTACGATTCGGATTACCGTCTGTTGGGTTGGCGAAAAGGGACTCTCAGCGAAGATCACGAAATTATTACACCTACTGAGGTAGTCTCTTACAACCTGGATAGTGCAGAAAACTGGCTATCAGTAACCAAGAACGGAATAACTGAAAATCGCTCTCTAAATTCACTTAACCAGTATACCGAAGTAGGGACTCAACCATACCAATATGACGCAAACGGCAACCTTACAGATGATGGCGTTCACCGGTACACATACACGCCATTCAACATGCTTAGAAAAATTACCAGGAAAGCCGATAGCAGTATTGTGGCAGAATATGCATATGACCCTTTCCATCGTCGTATAGAAAAAAAGACAAACAACGTAACGTATCAGTACGTGTACGACAACGATCATATCATAGAAGAATATGCAAACGGTGCGTTGAACTTTTCCAACATTTTTGCGGGCAAGCTTGATGACATTGTTTTTAGAAGCGGAAACGGAACTGGCTATTTTTACATGAAAGATCATATTGGATCTATCCGTGGTCTTGCTGATAGTAACGGAAATATTATTGAGCATTATCGTTATGAACCTTACGGTCAGCCGAATATCCTTGATCCTTCCTGGCAATCCCAGAGTTCTTCCACCGTCGAAAATCCTTATATGTTTACTGGAAAGCGCTGGGATCCTGATACAGATATTTATTATTCACGGCTAAGAGAGTATAGCCCGGTGCTCGGTCGGTTCCTTCAACCGGACTCCCTGCGTTACAACGAATCCATGAACTTGTATCAGTATGCTCTGAATAATCCACTTAAATATATTGATCCTTATGGTCAGGAAAGCCTGGGCCAAAGGGCAATAAAAGCCTACCATGCAAATCCTGAAGCCTTTACCTGGCAGCAAACGATCATTGCATTTTTCTTGTATGCAAATGAAAATTTATCATCACAAGTGGCACAGGATTGGGATTCCGGCCTTGCGAAAGGTGGGCGATCGCCAAACTTCACCACTGATCTGGGCAAGGGCTTCATAATGGGAGGGGCAGATTTCTATTCAAGTATTGCCCAAGGAAATATTACATTACCCCTAATGATCTATCAGGGGAAGTATAGCGAGCTAGTCTCAGGAATGGCCCTGGGGATACTTATGGCGCCTGGCCAGGTGGTGAACTGCGTGGGTCAAGGTATCTATCGGCTGATCCTGGGTGATGTCACGGGAGGTATGCGGAGCATCACTCACGGTACCATTGAAGGGCTCAATTTCATGGCAGGACTTGAAGGTACATCTGAAATGGCCACTGGACTTGCAAAAGC
>QMLL01000247.1 GCA_003646715.1 Deltaproteobacteria bacterium | reverse complement strand
GGAGTAGTTGTTTTTCCAAGTATTTTTTTCGTCACCGGATGACGTATGACCTTTTCGGTTACATACACGGTAAATATATCGCCAACTTTAACATCTTTGTTACTTCCCAGATCTATCAAAACATCCCCGTCCTGAAGCATAACAACCACACCACTTATCGGGGACATATCTTTCACAACGTCTTTGGCAACCTGCTCAATTTGAGCCTGAGCATTTAAAGGACACAGGAAAGACACAACCACAAAACATATTGAAACAAAGAAAAGAAAAACAAATTCCTTTACTGTTCTCATGTATTGCTCCTCGTGGACTTCGATGAACAAACTCTAACTACCCATACAAAATAAACATTTTCAAAAGTGGCACACAAATAACATTAAATCAAGAAAAAAGCTAGAGGGAAAGTGCGAGAAGGCGCTCGGAAAGCATTACAATCTTGTCATAAATCTTCCTTCCCTATACCCATTTTTTAACATTTCGTTTTGAATTGCCGGATGAAATGGATTCAATTCTGTTTGCAGGTTAAACTGTAATCTAGCAGGTTAGGTGAAAAGCTCCCGCAACCTTCTTGCCTTTGGCATGGAGCCTGTTGAATTCAACGTATGCCTCTGCAGTAGGTTTCTCTATGAGCTCAATTCCCCTGTTTTTAAGCTCACTCTTGAGAGCAGGTGATACTTTCATAAGGCCGGGTTGTCCCATCCCCACCACCAGAATTTCAACGTCGGAATTTAAAATGTCTGTTACGTCGTCCACATCAACTACATGTCCTGTTTTCCTCCACCAGTTGGAGACAACTTTTCCGCCTATAATTTTAACATCCGACGAATAACTTTTTCCGTTAATTCTTATATTTCCAAAGCTGTACGTTTCGATCATAAGCTACCCCTTTGGCTCCTGACCATTGGCCAGCTCAGGTCTGACTTTCTCCTTCCCCAGAAGTTTCCGAAGTTCCGACAAAAGTTCTACTGTAGGATTAACACTGAGTTCTCCATTCAAAGCAATTATAGTTTCACTGTGTCCCGGAATCAAGACATGCACCAAAATGGGACAATCCCCCGGGGCACTTTCCAGAATGTGCTTAATTTTGCTTATCATCTTTTCATCTGTCCTGTTGCCGTTTAAATAGAGTCTCAAAGACTTTATCGCCTCAGACTGCGCTTCCTCCAGCGATAGCACCCTCGAAGCTATAATCTTTCCCTTGCTTTCATCGCGCTGATACTGACCGATCAACACGCTTGGCTCGTCACTGCCTAGCCGGGGGAAAATTCTCTCGTAAACTTCAGGAAAAGCGACCACTTCCATTCGCCCGTACTTGTCCTCGAGATTTATGAACCCCATCCTTTCGCCTTTCCTTGTAGTTATCTCCTTGATCAGCGTTAAAAGCCCGCAGATAATGATCTCCGCTCCATCTCTTTCGTCGCTGATGGTATCTGTGGTCACGGTGCATATGTTCGAAACTTCACCCTCGATAGAATCCATAGGATGACCGGAGACGTACAACCCGAGAGCCTCCTTTTCAAACGCAAGCCTCTGGCTGGTATCCCACTCGGCAACTTCAGGGAGCTCATCATCCGAACTCTTTTCAATTCCCATAAAACCAAAAAGACTTAACTGCCCATTTTTCTGTTCCCTGTCAAGCTCCTGTCCTCTGGCAATAGCATCGTCCAGAGCCGCGTAAACTCTGCTCCTCTGAAGATGAATGCTGTCAAAAGCCCCGCACTTGACAAGATTCTCGATAACCCTTCTGTTCACCTGGTTCGATGGTACTCTTTCACAAAAATCATATATGGACTTGAATGGGCCCTGGGCCTTTCGAGTGGAAATTATCGCGCTTACCGCCCCGTGCCCCACATTCTTTACTGCCGCAAGCCCGAATCTTATTTTATTGCCTTTTACCGTAAAACCATCTTCGCTGGCGTTAACATCGGGTGGCAGTATCTCTATATCATGTTCACGGCATTCGTTGATCAGTTTCAAAATGTTGTCCGTATCACTCTGAACGCTGTTTAACAATGCGGCCATAAACTCGACTGGATAATTGGCTTTCAAATACGCTGTCTGATACGCTATCAGGGCGTAGGCGGCTGAATGTGATTTATTAAAGCCATACCCGGCGAATTTTTCCATCAAATCAAAAATGCGAGATGCCTTTTGCGGATCAATGTTGTTTTCTTTTGCTCCTTTCATGAATCTTTCACGTTGAGCTGCCATCACTTCCGGTTTTTTCTTACCCATGGCACGCCGAAGTATATCGGCTTCTCCCAGGCTGTAATTGGCAAGAACATTGGCAATTTTCATTACCTGTTCCTGGTACAAGATAATCCCGTAGGTTGGTCCCAGTATCGGACGAAGTTCTTCCAGCTCAAAAGTTACAGGTATTTTCCCGTGTTTTGCCTGGATAAAGTTTTCCACCATCCCGCTTTCCAGTGGACCCGGTCGGTACAGGGCCACCAGGGCTATAATGTCCGTGAAATCTTCAGGAGCAAGTCGTACAAGGATGTCTCTCATTCCGGAACTTTCCAGCTGGAAAACTCCCAGAGTGTCTCCTGACTTCAGCAAATCAAAAGTTTTTGGATCATCAAGTGGAATCTCTCGTATATCAAAATCCGGGTCGTGATTTTCCCGGACCAGCTTGACCGCATTATCTATCACCGTAAGGTTTCTCAGTCCCAGAAAATCAAATTTTATCAACCCTACCTTTTCTACGTATTCCATAGGAAACTGGGTTACCACTTCTCCCTTGTTTCCGCGGTAAAGAGGGATATATTCGGTAAGAGGCTTATCCGCTATTACGACGCCCGCTGCGTGAGTAGATGAATGCCTGGGAAGCCCCTCCAGAGCCATTGCGACATCGAACAATTCTCGAACTCCAGGATTTTTTTCCGCCATCTCCTGCAACGAGGGCTCCATTTTCAATGCTTCTTTCAACGTAACCTTTTTACCCGTAGGAACCAGCTTCGCAATTTTATCGACTTCGTTATAAGGCATACCAAGAGCCCGCCCAACGTCGCGAATAACCGCTCTTGCCTGCAATGTACCAAACGTGGTTATTTGAGCCACATGGTCTTTGCCGTATTTTTGAGACACGTACTGGAGCACACGTTCTCTGCCATTTATGCAAAAATCGACATCTATATCCGGGAGGCTTATTCTTTCCAGATTCAGAAATCTCTCAAAAAGGAGGCCATACTTGATGGGATCAATATCCGTAATTTCCATGGCATAAGCAACAAGGCTCCCCGCCGCAGAACCTCTGCCAGGCCCGACAGGAATTCCTTCTTTCTTCGCATACTTGACAAAATCTGCCACGATCAGAAAATAGGTGGCAAAACCCATCTCACTTATGACCTGAATTTCTTCTTCAAGCCTTTCTCTATATTCTTTTTCCTTTTCTTCGTCAAAATCCGGTTCTTTTTTCCTTATCTCTTCGATTCGATGTTCAAGTCCCTCGCGTGCAATTTTCGCAAAAGTTTTCTCAGCGGATTCACCTTCTTTAAGAGGAAAATAGGGGAAAATATGTTTGCCGTAAGAAAATTCCACATTACATCTTTCAGCGATTAACCGGGTATTGGAAATGGCTTCGGGAACATGGGAGAACTCGGTTTCCATTTCTGCAGGAGCCTTAAAATAGAGTTCGTCCGTGGAAAATTTGAGCCTTTTCTGGTCCCTGATGGTTTTACCGGTCTGAATACACAGAAGGACATCGTGAGCCCGACAATCTTCTTTTCTCATGTAGTGGCAATCGTTCGTGGCAACAAGGGGCAAACCAAGTTCTCTGGAAAGTTCTATGAGGCCCTTATTTACCTGATCCTGCTCCGCAATCCCGTTGGCCTGAATTTCCAGGAAAAAATTATCCTCCCCAAATATCCGGGTATATTGTTCCGCGGTTTTCCTGGCAGCGTCGTAGTTCCCATCAAGGAGGTGCACCGCTATCTCGCCTTTTAGGCATGCAGAGAGACCAATAAGCCCTTCATGATGTTCCCTTAGAATTTCTTTGTCTATGCGTGGTTTATAGTAGAAACCTTCCAGATAGGCCGCAGTGACCAGCTTTACCAGGTTTTTATAG
>QMLL01000246.1 GCA_003646715.1 Deltaproteobacteria bacterium | reverse complement strand
TAAGGCCTCTTTATCCGGTGCATCCCTGACCCACATCGCCATTTCCTCCGTACTCATCCAGGGCTCAATTCGGGCAGGTCTTCTCATTTTTCAACCTCCTGCCCTTAACAATACATTACTATATGTTTGATGTCAAATTGGTATGAAAAAAGTTTTATCGCAAGCACAAACAGGCAAACTTCAGTACAATATGTGTCAATTATTGGCACTATTTTTATGATCAATAAGTATGATTTATGACAGTTAATAATGGAAATTGCCATCTAAAAAAACAGAAATTGCTTCATAATTTAGTAACACCCCCCCCAACTCGCTTTAGAGTTCAAAGGTTTTTCTCTTGACTGTTATTGAGTAACTAGTAGTAATAATATCAAGAACAATCCAGAAGTTTTGTCACTGGCTAAGCTTTCTAAAAATTTATTCAACGACCAAAGTGTACTTCTGTAGCTAAAAGTTTTAATCCATGTACAACAGTGACAAAAGAAGAGATAATGGTTCTAAACCGAGTAGTTTGAGAGCAAGCAGTCAACGGATGAGTGTGCTTTCTCTTTTGCAGATTGCTCATTTAGCCTTGCTTTTTGTCATACCGATTTCATTTGCACTTCTTCGATTGATTTCAGGTAGCGAAGACGCCACGGTGAAAAAACTCGGTGTTGTTGTTGGCCTTGGGGGGGTAGCATGGGCAAGTTCTCTCACAATTGGAGCTATTATCTACGGAAGCAAGGAACCCCTGTTACGGTCTTTGTGGACTTCGTATCGCCGTTTACTCTCAGCGTATCCATTTCTTGTGCTTTCTGTCGCTATTTTCATCCTCGCAGAAACATTCCTCTTGTGGAACCTGGTCTTCTATCGACCGATAAAATTTTACTCCACGCAGGATGTGATGTTACTACTCAACGATAAAGTCGGTGAGGTTAGACAGATCGGGACATTAAAAAGCGGAGTCGTTACGAAGATTCGACTCAAAATAGGCGTGCGTTACATCGCTTACCAGACAGTCAAAGACGGAAGAGTAAGAGCACTTCCTCCAATAGAAGTACCTGCCTGGTGGTCAGCTAAACCGCTTCAGATAATTCGTATCCCTGGAGTAAAACCTTATGAAAGTCTATAGTAGGATAATGCTAATTTTATCACTGGCGCTTCTGCCCCTGGCTAGTAGTGCTGCAGAGGACAACCACCTCCTGATTAAGTTTGGGCTTGAGAGTCCTTACTTTTACACGGAGACAAAAGCTACTATGCATCAAGATGCCTCTTACTGGCCTCCTAGAAAAGAAGGTGAGAAACTATACAGATATTTTACGATCCGAGGGGGCAAAGAGATTTATTTGCGTCATTTATCCCAACTGATCAGACGACACAATGCTCTTTGGGAATCTTATTGTAATTACACAAATAATCGAACGCGAGAGGGCTTTCTCCAATTTGTAAAACAGCGGGATCCTTTTTATGCAGGTTCTTTGAAAAACATTGCCCCAGTATTGTATTTCGATTTCATTGGCGAGAGCAACAAAGTATATATACTTGACGAAATAGAGGTTCATACGATTGGTTTCTCAGAATACAGGGGTGGTGGGTTCTTTGATAAAGAAGCATGGTATGACATTTTACTTAAGCCCAGAACAGGTACTTATCGGTACGATGTCGGCAAGAAGCTTCGGTTTAATGGTAGTGGTCGGTTGGAGCTTAGATTCTGGTCCGACAATTATTATCCAAATACCGGGTATACACCGAGGGGTTGCTACACAATAGAAATAGTGTTTCACTTCCTGACGGATGGAAAACCCCTATCAGTTGGCACTGGTATTTTTAAGATAGATGTCTGATTGCGATGCGTGGTTTCATACAAGCAGGAGAATGAAAAGGATGAAAGAGTTCGTATCTGTCTCAATTGCTCAAGAAGATTGCGCATTCAGGAAAGTAGAATATGCCGTTAAATTGCCTCATATGGAAAGATGGGGACCAATACGTAGCACACGCTATGTCTCTTGATGTAGTGAATTCTGGTAAAACTCCCGAGGAGGCCAAAAGAGCAGTTAGGGAAGCAGTGGAACTTTTTATTGCCACAGCTAAAGATATGGGGACTTTGAATTACATTCTCGAAGAATGTGGTTACCAAATCAAGGGAAACGAGTTTATGAGCGCACCCTGTTATATCCCTGGCATACGATGAGGTGCCAGTATAGGTTATCAGGAATAATTTAAAAACCACAGGCATAAGTCGTGACGATTATTTTAAATTTCTTGAAAAAGTTTAAAATGAAGAAATAAGACAAAGACAGCCGGACATTGATTTTCTCGGTTCGAAAGCTTGAGCATCGCAAAGGCGGGAAAACCTGCAGCAAAGTTGATAACTTTTGTGAGAAAGAGTGCGGAGAGGAAACTAGACTTTCTGAAAGGGAAAATTGAATTAAGAATATATCAGATAAATATCACCGATGGCGAATCGTCTCGGTAAAACGGGTCCATAAGTATTCAGCTGCTTCCTCTGGTGATAGCAGCTTATCTCTTTCACTACTCAAATGAGCAAAGCTAACACCTGAAGCTTTAAAACCCAAATTCGTCCCGTCATCACAAACCTCAAGCCAGTCATTGAATGAATTATCATTGTCAATAGTGTAGTGCCCCTCCGAATATGCAATAGCTTCAGTGGACAAAGGGCCACCAATCCAAATCTTACATTTATTGACTATTTCTCCATGCGCGTAAACAGTAGACAGGAATTTGAAATTGTGAACCTCTCTAAAACTGGTATCAATAAACTCATATTCTTTTTGAAGTTTGAATAGTGCTTCTCTGAAGTAATCTTTTATAATGTGAAAAGAGTTTTCTAAGAAACTATCTTTCTCTTTTTGTGTAAAGCTCTTCGGAATCTTCGGCAGAGGGATATTAAGACTATCTTTTTTCTGTTTTAGTGATTTTCGTGTGCTGGGTTCGTTTTGTTTTCCAAGACGCTTTTTCAGGTGATCCACTACGGTTTGCGGGTTTCCGTCCCAAATTAAATAGAATTTATCGTTAAGGATAGGATAGGCGTTGAGTATATGCTTTTTAGTTTTTCTGGTTCCCGCTAGTAAAGGAAGAACTCTTACTTCTCCAGTCGAGGCTTCAAGATGCAACGCAGAGTTTAACTCTCTTTGCGGCCAATTTTTTTCAAGGAATGAATCGCTCAGTACTACAATTACGTATCGTGAGATTCTAAGACCTTCATTCACTTTTTGAGTGATACTGTCTCCCCATATAATTTCTGCCTCGTCACACCAAGACGATATGTCCGCTTCTTCGAAAGCCAAAACTAATGGCCTTACTACGTCTGCTTTATCTTCATTCGCATGACAGATGAAAACATCTTTTTTGGCAGACACTGTAGTCCTCCAAACATATTAATCTTTTCCCTTTAAGATTCCTTGCTAGGGTCAACTTGCGATTCGCTTCCATATTTCAATACCATCTATGTTCCTAAAATCTTTTTCATTGTAAGTGTATAGTGAGGTTACTCTATGGCTCATCAATGTAGCAGCAAGGTAAAGATCGAATAAAACAACCCCTCGCTTCGAGGTTCTACCCAACAGATTCAAAAAATAATCAAATGATAACAGTGTGGGCTTGATTACCGGTATGGAATTCAAAAAACCTCTGACTATGAACTGTGTTTCTTTGTTACTCACTCCCTTTTTTGTAAGGATGACAGCAAGTTCAACCAAATTTTACTGTGCAACGACAGCTTGTTGAGATTCAACGAGGCACGCAAGGTTTTTTCGGCATTCCAAATGAAACGGGCTGTCCTCGTCAAGAAAATAGACCAAAACGTTGGTGTCAATACCTACCTTCATATATGTGCTCTCGGGAAACAGTTTTACCGCCTAAAGATAAACTTGGAAGGCTCTTAAGCGTTTCTACAGCTTTGTTGCCAACCTGTTCGGCGAGATATTTTTCCAGGGATTCTTCTATGATGTCAGAAATGTATCTATTCTGTTCTTTGCTGAGAGTGCGGACACTCTCCCACAAGTCCTCTCTGATCCGGATTGATTTCACAACTCGCATCATAAAATCCTTTCGGTGAGAATGTAATATTACTC
>QMLL01000245.1 GCA_003646715.1 Deltaproteobacteria bacterium | reverse complement strand
CTTACCTCACCGGGTGCAACCCTGTTCACGCAGATGAATGCAAGACCGCTTATCAATTGATTGTCAGGGAAGGCGTTGGCAACAGGTTTTTCTATGTCAACGCCGTTCTGTAGTAACATTATAGTTGTACCATTTTTGACCGCTGGTGCTATTAATTTCACAGGATCTATCTCGGGTAGCACTTTAAGAGTTACCAGTAAGAAATCCGGATTATCCTCGAATTCTTCTGCGCTTTTCAGTACTTTATGAGGTTTGAAATGAAAATCACCCAGGATACTTTCGATGTTGTAACCTTTTTCTTTCACCACTTCATAATCAGAGCGGCAAACCACGGAAACTTCTGCACCTGCTTGAGCCAGTTTGCCCCCATAAAAAGAGCCGATTGCCCCGGCACCCACAACCAGGACTCTAATTGGGCTATCTGGATTCTTTCTGGTAGTTGAATTGGTTTCCATTGGGCAGTTTTCCTCCTCTATTCTTCTAAAAATCCAATCTCTTTCAAAAGTTTTAGGGTAGTTCTCGTGACGTGTTTCTTTTTAACTTCGTCAGGCCTGAACCATCGGGCATCAGTAACGTCATCTGCCGGGGATAACTTTCCGCCGACATATTCTCCTATAAAATCCAGAATAACGTAGTGATACTGGACGTTTCCTTTATCATCTCTGATTATTACGTCAAACGGATAAATGGGTTCCCTTGCCCTGATTATGATTCCTGTTTCTTCAAGTATTTCCCGTTCTGCAGCTTTTTCCAGGGGTTCTCCCAGTTTTACCGCACCGCCCGGGATTGACCAGTAATCCTCTGCTGGTGGATGGCCACGCTTTACAAGAAGTATTTTACCGTCCCTTATTACAATTGCTCCCACAGCCACCCTCGGCAGAGCAGGATATTCTCTGCGATATGAAGTGTTTTGATTTCTATTCATATTTGTAGCAACCACTTTCTCCGTTGGGTTCATTAAACTATCATGTATAAGATTTGATGCAAAATAGTTTCTTAACTCCTTGACATAATGCACAAGTATTAAATATATTGAGCAAAAATAACCCGGGATTTGATCCAGAGGGAAGCCGGTGAAAATCCGGCACGAATTAATCTCTGTGACCGGGCCACATGAGGGCCCGGAAGTCAGAACCCCAGCCCGGGATGGAAAAGACCTGCAATTTGTAGCGGCAAATCAGGTGGAGCAGCTATGTCTTGATAGGGTTTTGGTCACAGATCCTTAAGCGAAAATGCTTAGGGATTTTCTTTGCTCAAATTCTGCCGGAGAAGCTGTCGGGGATATGGATATGTTGGAAGGCTTGCTGAGCGTTTTTCACCAGCACGACCCGCTAAGATATTTGTCGCGTAAGGAACTTAAGCGATTATCGGGTACTTTTAGAGAAAAGGAGTTCAAGGCAGGTCAGGACATACTGGTACAGGGTAAGGTAATCAAAATGGCGGGATTTCTCATTGAAGGTTCCGCTCATTTTTTGATATCTGATCGCCACGGAAACAGTGTTAATTTCGGACAACTTGAGAACGGGGACTTTTTTGGAGAAATGGTTCTTTTCAGTGATAGGACTTCCATCATAACAATCAGATGTAATACAGAATGCCGCTGTTACATTCAAAATATTCGTGATTTTTGCAAAATGTTAAATTTGGCCTCCTGTGTCAGGGATTACTTTTTGTCTCTGGCTCTCGAACGGGCAAGAGCTGCTTACAAAGCTTTGCTTGAACATATCGGTAACAAGGGGCTGATTAACACCACAACTGGCCAAAAAACAATTTCCACTCCACTTGAACGAACTATCCTGTTTATAAAAAATAACTACATGCGTCCTATAACTCTTGGTGAAGTCTCGAGATTTTGCGGGATAAGTAGATTTCATTTTTCCAGGATTTTCAAGGTTTACACGGGTTATTCATTTAAGGAATTTCTTATAAGGGAGCGTTTGAATGCAGCTAAGAAGCTGTTTCGAGAAGGCGAAATGAACGTATCCGAAGTATGCTACGCGGTTGGATTTAATGATCTTTCCTATTTCAGCAGGACTTTCAAGAGGTTAGAGGGCATGCCTCCTTCCGAATACATGAAAATGGCAAAGAATATGCCTCCTCTGAAAACATATAAGGTCTAGTCTCTTTTAAAAGTATTCGTGTATTACCATGGGTGGTGATATGTCTAGAGAAGTTCGTGGCTTACTTTTCCAACTAGCTGTGATATTTTCGCGAATCAAAATGCGTGAAGCCGTGCATGTATGGGGAAAATAATGTTACTTATAGCGGATAACTTGCAGATTACTAACCAAAAGATCTGGAAAGCTTCGGATATCTCTTATTCGAAAATGGTCACGTCCCGGGCACCGAAGAAGAGCGACTAAACGTTGCGGTAGATCTTTATAATCATTTCAGCAGAACAGGACTTCCCAGAGAAAGACTAATAATAGATCCCATCATAGTGCCAGTACTATGGCAAGACGGTTTTCAGCAAAACAAGGCCGTTCTTTCTGTCCTTAGGATGCTTCCGGAGGTTCTTGGGGTCCCTGTAAGAACCATTGGAGCCCTATCAAACCTTACCACGGGCAATGGCCCTATTGAAAAAAAAGAGAAAACTCGAAATTGCATTTTTCCCAATGCTTTTTTACTGTGGCCTCGATATGGTAATATTGAATGTTTTCCACAAAGATACGGTTTCGATAGCCAGAGCCTGTGATGTCCTGCTGAAAGGGAGAATTTTTGCCTGGGAAGAAATTCCATGAGCTACTGGTATGGTCTTTCTGAATAGCAACTTTGTCCAAATTTTTAGCAAAAACGTCCAAGTATTTTTCCTCTTTCTGATGTATAAGTCTTCCTGTTATCGGGCAGGTTCAGGGAAAGTGGTGAAAGGCCACTACTGCCCCGCAACTGTAATCCCGTAAGGGTGCCTTTGCCGGTAAGCCACTGTTGATGTCCGCTCATGAAAAGAGAGTTAAGGCTGGCTCAATGGGAAGGCGGCAAAGGTCGGGAGAGTCAGGAGACCTGGCCTGTCTGAGCTGTTCTGTACACCTCAGCGAGGGATGAGGTGGCAGTTATTATACCTACGTATTATATGATCGGTCCTCACCCCCACTAGGTATTCTAACTGCCTACCCTTAGATTCCCTCGCACGAAAAAATAGAACCGAAAAGCCACACTCACCGTGAGGTGGGGCCGGAAAGTCACGGATCCCGCACCCACTTTTGGCGCAGGGGAGTAACTATATTTATAGCACCTCTGAAAAAAGTGGGTGCGGGGTGGCCGGGCTGCCGAAGTTCTTGGTGAAATTTTGGCAGTCCGGCTTTTTTTGTTTGGCTATGTGGAAAGGAGGTGATGTCGAATCCTTTTGAAATAACGGGATAGGGATTTGCGAATGCTCGAGGCATATGAATGCCGTACATATTTTGAAAAATTGAAATGGAGGGAGGATAGCGGTGAAAAAGATCTTAATCTTGTTAATCTTGGGTATTTTTCTCACATTCAGCTCAATAGCAGGCGCTGCCGTCAGCACGTTTGAGGATTTAACACCGACCACACCCTACAATGGCCCCGGCGGCGGGGCATACTGGAATGGTGCTGATAGCTCAGGTGGTTTCATAAGCGGTGATACCTGGTTTACAAATCAATATAATTCCAATTACGACTCCTGGAGCGGCTGGGCATATTCCAACACCACAGATACCACGACTCCGGGATACAGCAACCAGTACAGTGCCATTGCAGGCGGAGGCGCAGCTGGTTCCAGCAACTACGGAGTGGCCTATATAAGCTCATGGTCAGGGAACTATGCACAGCTCTATTTTGGAATAAATTCAGGAAATTATGATCAGCCAGTGCTTGGTGCATACATCACCAACACAACTTATGCTTATCTCTCAATGAAAAACGGCGATAACTATGCAAAAAAATTCGGTGGTGATGATGGCACAGATCCGGACTGGTTTAAGTTAACTATCTACGGGCTTGATTCTAACTATCAGCGTATGAACGGTAATTACGTGGAGTTCTATCTTGCTGATTACCGTTTTGATGATCCTTCTCAAGACTACATTGTAGATGAGTGGACATGGGTTGATTT
>QMLL01000244.1 GCA_003646715.1 Deltaproteobacteria bacterium | reverse complement strand
CAATTTTAATATTCATGGATCTGATCAAAAAAACCAACTTCCAGAGATTTCGAGGGCTAAATCCTTTGTGATTTTTGACAGAAGAATTCAAGTATAGAGTTAAAAATCCTTTATTGGCATACGTTGAGCGGAGATCCTGATGTCGCCAAAAGTATGCGACAATCGGAAAATAACCTTTTTCTCTCAAGCCTTCCAAAACATATTCATGCACGTGCTTGTCCCGGGAAGGATCATCAAGTATGTATAAAGTTCTTTTATCCATTTTTCTCTTCTTGCTGTTGGCTCATTACACAGAAGGTAAAAAAAGCTGCTAAAACCCAGTAAAAAGTGCTTATGCTATGTCGAAACATATCGTCGAAAGAAGATCTTAGCCAGAACATACAAAGCCAAATTATATAAGTAGACAAATAGATGCCGATTGCTGAATCAAGGACCGTTAGCTCTTTCAATGTGCGGAACCCGCGTTTGAACTTTAAAAGTATGAAAATAAGAAGAGCGATAGCGCTTTGGATACCCTGTTGAACTATCGTATTGAGGAAAACATTATGTCCATGTGGAAATCCTGTTTTTTTCACCAAATCGGGCAAAGCTTTCTTTATATTTCTTCTCCCAATGCCTACGCCAATAAATGGGTGCTTTAAAACATGTTTAACATATAAAGGATAACCATGGAGTCTGCTTCCAAACGAACCTGATTTGCTGTATTTGCCGTGGAGGATGGCAGACAAATTTTCGCCTCTTATGAACCCCTTGCTGATTGGACTGAATAAAGCAATGAAAATTAACAGTGCAGCGATTAGACTTCCGGCAATAAAGAGTTCAAGTCTCCTTTTAGTGTCAAACGGTAAAAAGCATACACAGATAGCTGTCAAGCAAATGGCTACGATCGGAGCTTTTAACACTGAAAGAACAATCACAATTAGATTAAATAGGCTAATAGTGATAGTCTTGAAAACTTGAAAACTTGATTTTGATGAAAAGAAAACACCAAAACCAAGAGCTACAAAGAAAAGACAGTAGGTGCTCGGTGTTTTATAAGAAAAAAGGTTCGACCAACGTGTGAGGGCAGAGTATGTTTCAAAGACGTTGTGGGTTTTTATTGAGCCATGAATTGTACTCATGAAGGCGTGGTCGGGGAAAATGTACCACTGTAGACCTTGGAGAAAAAATACCGCTATGAAAAGGATGTTGGTAAGGATTAATGACCGTGTTATTTTCTCCACCGTCGTGTGGCCTCGTATCACCAGGAAAAGTGCAGTATAATACAAAAAAACATTTATTAAGATCTCGTAGATAAACTGTTTAAAACTGTAGAGCGGGTTGTAGCTAAAAAATACTGAGAACAAGGCAGTCGCTGAATAAATGGCAATTATCCACGTAAAAGGGTTTTCCTTCAGCGTTTCTACAAGAGTCTTTTTACTTTTATTTATGCATAGGTCGAGTACGAACGTTGAGGCCAGGAGTATTTCTGATGCATAGACAATCCCTTTGTTGTGCTTAAAAGGGAGAGCTGCAAAGAGCACAGCAAGTCCAACAGTGGTTCCTAGCTTAATGTATTTGTTGGCAGTTTGCCCTGAATCTGGTTTTGCAGATTTTTCAGGAGACCGCCATGGTTTCTCAGATATGTGGGATGGGTTAGGGATACTTTCCATGATAGATTATCGTGTTACCTGATTTGGATTAACTTTTTATCTCACAACTTTTGACGCTGCAAGTTAAATAGTTGTAATGAAGTTTAAGTGCTTAATTTATTTACAAACCGCATGCATAAATACCATAAATTTTTGACAAAAGCTCGACTTTTTTGGCGGCAATCCTGTATCAAGAGCTAATATAAACCTTTTTATGTGTCTCTTTTGTTTGTCCAGATGTTCAACTGTCTATGCTTGTCAAATATAGCAAACTTTCTGATTGAAATTTCGTTAATAATATTATATTAAAAATATTGTATACAATATTCGGGGCGGGGAAATGGCTACCATTGAGAGAAAGTTGCTTAACATTGAAGTTGCCAACGAAATAAGAGAAATGATTCGCGTGGGTGCTCTTGAAAAAGGCGATAAGATAAACGAAAGAGAGCTCTCTATGAGCCTTGGAGTTAGTCGAACACCTATCAGAGAGGCCCTGCAAAGACTAAGTATCGAAGGACTTATCAAGATTATACCTCATAAAGGCGCTTACGTTTCTTCGCCTCGTCTTCGTGATATTAGAGAAATGTTCGAAGTGATGAGTGTTCTGGAGGGAACCTGTGCCCGAATGGCCACGGAAAAGATGTCAGACGAACAATTTGCTAAACTGGAATTCCTACACGACCAGCTTGAAGAACATTACAAAAACAGAGACCACGAAAACTACCTACAGGTCAATCACCAGTATCACACTTATGTTCAGGAACTTACAGGTAATAAGATTCTAAACGATATCATCAATGGGATAAGACTCAAGATTTTACTTTACCGATCTCAACAACTGTACCAGCCGCGTCGTTTTGATGAATCTATCAGGGAACATCGAGCACTTCTGGAGGCCTTTAGAAAAAGAAATCCCCTGGAAGCCGAAATTCTCATGAAAACACACCTGATGAACCAGTGTGAAGCACTGGTTAGCTTGTATGAAAATGATGAGAATGAAAAGGGGGATGACTAGATTTTTTCCAGTCTCACCGCTGGAAAGACTGGAAAGATGTAAGACGTTTTTATAGCAAGTCTCATTAGCCGTTCAAGGAAGGAAAGGAGGAAGAAAGATGAGAAAATTACTGAATCTTAGTGTGTTATTGGGGTTTTTAGGGGTTTTATCGCTGATTTTTATACCCTTAAACGTTGGTTATGCTGGCGCCAAAACTTTGAAGATTTCACACCAGTTTGCAGAGTCTGATGTTCGACACCAGATATGTGTAGCATTCAAACAGAAGGTGGAGGAAGCAACAAAGGGCCAGCTCAAGTTCTTGATTTATCCTTCTGCTTCTCTTTATAAACCTAAAGCTCAATACGAGGCCTTAAAAAAAGGAGTTCTTGATTTTTCCGTATTTCCTCTTGCTTACGCATCAGGCAAAGTACCCGCTTTCGATATTACCCTCATGCCCTGTATCATTTCCAGTGTAAAGGAAGGTATGGATTGGCGCAACAGGCCAATAGGAAAGGAAGTGGAAGCGATCTCGGAGAAAGCCGGAATGAAAATCCTGATCTGGCTATGGTATGCAGGCGGAATCGGAAGTAAGGGAAAACCGATTATTCTTCCTGAAGATGTCAAAGGATTTAAAATGAGAGCTGCCGGGAAACAGTTCGAATACATGCTTAACAAAGCTGGAGCTTCCATTACAAGTATGGCTTCTTCCGAAATATATACGGCACTGCAAACCGGTGTTCTTGATGCATGTCTCACATCTTCCACTTCATTTATTTCCTATAGATTGTACGAGCAGTTAGATTACTTTAACTCTCCGGAGAAATACTCCATCTGGTTTATGGCAGAGCCATTTGTTGTCAGTGTCAAGACCTGGAACAAGCTTACACCGGAGCAAAGAGCGGCAATAGAAAAAGCTGCCAGAGAGCTCGAAAAGAAAGGATTGGATGATTCTGTGGCTGCCAACCATGAAGTTTCAAAGGTAATGAAAGATCATGGAGTGAAAGTCCATGCAATGACCAAGGAAGAATGGGAAAAGTGGAAAGAGCTTGCCGTAAAGACATCCTGGAAACATTTTGCAGAGAAAGTCAAGAACGGACAGAAGCTATTGGATCTGGCCAAGCAAAAGTAGGAGAATTAAGTGGCTAAACAAAACACTTCAAAGGTACATCCGGTTTACCGCATCATAAATACTCTAAGTAATATTGCCGGTTACCTGAGTGCTCTGTCCATTGTAATCGCAACTCTTGCTATTACAGAGGGGGTCCTGGTTCGGTATATACTCCGGACCCCCACCATATGGCAGGTAGAACTGGCAGTTTACATGCTTATGTGTGCCACTTTTCTTGGTTCTCCCTGGGTTTTGAAAGAAAAGGGCCACATTAATATACAGTTGATCACGTCACGTTTTTCTCAGAAAACCAATGCTATCCTTAATCTGAGCACGTCTTTTATAGCGTTT
>QMLL01000243.1 GCA_003646715.1 Deltaproteobacteria bacterium | reverse complement strand
TAGACGCGCTGGACTCAAAATCCAGTGGGCTTTGTGCCCGTGAGAGTTCGAATCTCTCCTCCGGCATCACTAATCATGCGGGATTGGACGATTCCGGTTAATCCCTTATTTTTTGCATGTTTCTTTTTTCGATTTTCAGTGATGTAGTGTTCCAAGCATCGTGCGATGAAGCGAGAGACAGAAACACCTTCATCTGCTGCAAGCGCTTTGATTTCCTTAGCCAGTTTGTCTGGTAGATGTGCGGTAACTCGCATAATATTCCTTCTGCAATTTTATTATGAGCATATATAATGCGCTTAATAAATTCCAGAAGTATTCAAGAAGTATTCTATCGCGGAGAGATTAATTCCAATCCTTCATGCCATAGGCGGGTGTTCCATATATCGATGGAGCAGTATCAAAAGATTCATGCGGAATTTGCTTTTTCAGCCGGACATATATGATGCCCAAGCGCTATTGTTTTCCCTTCTATCCGGGAAGAGGTAACTGCGATAGCAGGTCTTCGTCGAGAAACCTTCTTGATTCTAGAACGTATACGTTTATCAATGCAGCTTCGTTATTCATTACATCGGAAAATGGCTTGCTTTCACCGGGAAAGATTTCACCACCAACGATTGAACTCAGAACCTCACCGTCGTAGATGTGCACAATTCCGTTTATTCTTCTGAGGTGTATTTCTCCTGTGATACAGCCGGTGTACTTATTTTCTCTGAAAAGGTTTAAAAGCTTGTCAACATATATAAATTCGCTCAAGAGGCTTGAATATATCTTCTGGTCAAGAATCAATGGCAATATGGTAGCCACTGTCTCGGCCTTGAAAGATTTCACCGTCATGAGTCCGTCCGGTTCATGTGCAATGTCCCAGAACGTATTCATTGCGTCCACTCCGGAGAGGGGTTCTTTGAAATGGATACCATTCATATAGCAGCCCACTATTCTGCCGTCGTTGAAAAGGCAGAACCCTCTGCATAATCTTTTTTCATTGGCCAGAACGAGAGTTCCCGCAAATCTTTTTTCCAGCAACTCCTCAACAAGAGTCTCCACTTTAACAAAGGAGGTTTTAAGTTCGTTGTGAACTACCTCTTCGAACGGAATGTAGTCTTCAAACCTGCTCCGGGTTTGAAATTTACTGAGGGGGATGGTTTCGAGATCTGAAATTGAGACATCGGGATCTCCGATTTGCTGGAATAATGAGGTGTTTTCAGACACAATGCTTGCCTGTTCGCATATGCTTATAACTTCTTTTATCTCTTCTATTTTCAGATCGTCTTTTTCTTTTCTTGTGTCGAGGTAGACAATTCCATAAATTTTGTCTTTTCTCCGCAATGGAATACATACAATTGTACGCACTCCCTGTACTTTTATGGCGAAGTCCCCGGCAAACCGCTGATCCTGCGATGCATCGAGAATTATGAGATTTTCCTCGTTTGCAAGCACTCGCTCAAGAGCTTTTCTGCATATCGCGATTCTTGATATTGCCTTTTGGCCGTAAGTGTTTCTTGTTGATTTCGGAATCAGTTCTCCGGTTTCCTTGTTTTGCAGGAGAATAACACCTCTGTCGAACTGGTATTCGCGGAAAAGTACTTCGAGAAGAGCGTCATAAAGTTCGTCGCCATCATTAATTTTGGTAAATAGGGACGTTATGCTGCGGAGTCGTATTTTCTTGAAATCCTTAGGCCCTTTTTTTTCTTCTTCCCTTAATTCTTTTTGTAGCTGTTCAAGTTGTATCGCAGCCTTTCTAGATAGTTTATTCTGGACGTTCTCGATCAAAAGGAATGGATTGGGTTCCAGTGATTCTTTGTCGATATAAACAAGCCACTCGGTGCCACCAATATAAACCCGATCCAGGTGTTCCAGTGGCGTGTCCTTCTTGATTTTCTTCTTGTTGATGTAAGTGCCGTTTGTACTATTGCAGTCCTCAATAACGGTTTTCCCGTTACCAAGGAAAATTTTGGCATGAACACGAGAACAGGTAACACTTTCGATTTGAACATCGTTTGTGGGGTCGCGCCCAATTGTCATTTCTTCGCCATTAAATAAAAACCATTCTACTGGTGCTTCTCCTTTGACCAGGATAAATACGGGTGGGCTAAATTGTTCTTCTGCTTGATTTTGACCGGGCATATGGAAATACCTTTCTCAAATAAAAACAGTCTCTTAAATTAACGTATAATAAATTTCTAGCGTGAACGAACATCTTTTGTCAACTTTACTTTGGCTTGCCACAGATCAGTTTAAGAATTAGTGTTATATAGTTCTGGCACTCCTTTTCCCGGGAAGTAATGTTGCTATGTTTCCAGTTCTTTTTTAATGGCTTCGGACACTTCGAGGTTCAGTTCGAGCACTTTCTCTGCGAGTTCTTCCGATAATGAGCCGCATCCGCAACTGGGTGTGATAATGGAATGGGACAGAATATTACCGAAGTTAAGTTTGGAATTCATCAAGTTTTTAACTTCGTCAATCCACATCTTTTTTAATGACTTCACCGTTGCACTTTCAATGTCACCCGGATTCATCGTTGGAACAATACCCCACGCGACAATCTTATCACTTTCAAGAAATGAGTGAAATTTCTCCTTGTATAGAGCGAATCTGTCGAAATAGCCATAGGCATCGAAGTTCAGGACATCCACATCGGAGTCAAAGATCAGGTTCCAGTCCGTGTTCGCACAGACGTGAGTCCCGACAAGCCCCCCGGCCTGATGAATTTGCCCGGCTACTTCGTTTATTATTTTGTGAATTCTTGAAGCAGAGACACTGATAAACGCTGATGATCCGAATCCGGAAAGGGCTGGTTCGTCCAGAAAAATTATTACGGGTACACCGGCCTCGCTCAAAGTTTCGGTTTGCCACCTGGCTTGAAGACTGAGGCTTTTCACAACCATGTCACTTGCCCTGTCATCGTAGAGGATGTATCTTTTGTTTTGATCAACTATGCTGGTAAGCATGGTAAAGGGTCCCGTGATTTGACCTTTCACCGCGATCATGGACGGCGGCCGCTGATTTTTTAGCCTGTCCAGAAAGGCCCGAAATGTTTTGCCACTTTCTTCCGACAGGACAAATCTGCTGTTGTCAAGGGGTTTTTCGCCTTCCGTAATCATCAGATATTCTTCGAAGAAAGCCAGAAATTCTTCCTCGAAATTCGGGCCCTGTGTGTCGATGACTAGGGTTCCGTTTATCTCTTTTAGTCCCGGAAGATTTTGACAGAACTGAGGAATCATCTGTTCTGGCTTATATTTTACCAGCTGGGGCCAGGAAGGTATCTCCGGGCAATACTTAAACACCAGATCAAGGGCGAGTTTCCTATCTGCATGTGGAAGACTCCCAATCAGAGTCGTGGCTCCTTTGGGGGAAAATTTCATTTTTATACTCCTTATAAATAAGAGTTCGCTTTGATAAAATTTAAGGGAAATATTTGTACCTGAATTACATTTCTCATCTAAAAGGTCTTTTGTCAATCGTGATCAATATTGAGACATATCTCTATTCTCTTGTTTCCTTTATACTGTTGTGTTATGTGGAGTTACACAATAATTGAGGAGGTAACGCTAGAAAAATGGATAATGTGGTAACGCGGTTTTCGCCCAGCCCTACTGGCACGCTGCATATTGGTGGAGCAAGAACGGCTCTTTTTAACTGGCTTTTTGCACGTCATAACAAAGGCAAATTTATTCTACGTATCGAAGATACCGATATAGTCAGGTCTGCCGAAGAATATACTCAGGTGATAATAGAAAGTATGCAGTGGCTTGGAATGGACTGGGACGAGGGGCCGTATTTTCAAAGCAAGAGGCTGGATGTATACAGGAAGTACATCGAGATATTACTGGAGAAAGGAAGGGCGTATTATTGTGATTGCTCGCCGGAGGAAGTCGAAAGAAAAAGAAAAGAAGCCATGGCGGCCGGCACAAAGCCCAAATATGACGGAAAATGCAGAACGAGAAACCTGGGGCCAGGCCCTGGGAGAGGGGTGAGATTCAGGGCGCCGGACGCAGGTACTACGGTAGTTCATGACGTGATAAAAGGTATCATTTCTTTTGACAATAGTGAACTTGATGACCTGGTAATACAGAGAAGCGATGGAATGCCGAC
>QMLL01000242.1 GCA_003646715.1 Deltaproteobacteria bacterium | reverse complement strand
GGGTTTCAAGGCCTATAATCTTTTGAATACCAGAGAGTTACATATATACACTCAGGTGCGCACCAGGGTGCGCACCTGAGTGGGAATCTCCATTCAACTTTTTCAAAACCCTATTCAAACGTTTCCCTGGGCTCCCGCCGTCAGATGAATTCCGTTGGATTTGAGTCGCTTTCTCAGGGTCGATTCGGAAATCCCAAGATATCTCGCCGTTTTTCGGATAACCCAGTTATTCTTCTTGAGGGCTTCAAGAACTTCCTCTATCGTATATTGTGCCTTCCGATTCTTAATGTTGACGAAAGAGAAGAGATCCGGAGTGATGTTCCCGTCTTCCATAAGTACTATTGCCCGTTCGATCTCTCTCTCGAGTTCCCTGACATTGCCGTCCCAATTGTGAGCCATGAGCGCGTTTATCGCCTCTCGAGTGATTTTCCGGACCTTTTTGCCCTTTCCACGGGAATATTTCGATACAAAATATTGCACGAGGAGGGGGATGTCCTCTTTTCGCTCCCGAAGAGGAGGTAGCTTGATTCTGATGCCCTTTAATCGGTAGAAGAGGTCTTTTCTGAAATCCCCTTTTCTGACTGCCTCTTCGAGGTCCACATTGCTGGCTGCAATTATCCTGACATCGACTTTCCTCGATTTGTGTTCGCCGAGCCTCCTTATTGTGCCGTCCTGCAGAACCCTCAATAACTTCGCCTGCACCTTGGGGCTGAGATTGCTGATTTCATCGAGAAATAGCGTGCCCCTATGAGCTTCCTCGAAGAAGCCGGGGCTGTCCTGTAACGCGCCGGTGAAGGCGCCTTTCCTGTGGCCGAACAAAAGGCTTTCGGCCAGACCTTCCGGGAGAGCACCGCAGTCCACGGGGACAAAGGGTTTCGAGCTCCTTTTACTTCTGTAGTGAATGGCTCTGGCTATCAGTTCCTTACCAGTGCCGGTTTCTCCCTCTATAAGCACAGGGGTCGTATAGTCCTTTATCTTGTCCACGAGGTCGAGAATATCGAGCATTCTGGAGTTTTTCGTTATGATATTGGGAAATTCCCTTTTACGGAGTTCCCGGATGAGCTGAAAGTTTTGCTCTTTCAGTTCCTTTTGCTTCAGTTCAGATAATTTCGCGGCGAGAGCTCTCGAGAACCTCACCGAGAAGATCATCTCGTCCTGTTTAAACGGTTCTTTTTTGTCCAGATACAGTACTATACTGTCGTCCGATTGAGAAAATGGAAGGAACAGGAAAGAGCCGATCTGCTGTTTTTTAAAAAATGCGAATTCCCTCTGATTTATCATGCCGGTAGATAGCAGGGGTTTTCTCAGATTTCGTTCGTTCACAAATTGCTTTACGAACTCTTTCAATCCCGGGGTTGCTCCGATATCTTTGAAAATCTCGAAACTCCCGTTTTCTCTTGACAGAAGAATGAGGGAGCGGCTGCCTGTTTTCTCGCGCAGATAAGAGAGCATGTTGCCGATGTCCTCATCGGGGATCGCAAACTTGTTTGCTCGAAATAGCGCATATTCCAGCATTCCGTTCTCGATTTTGTTCCGCAATTTTTCGACCTCTATCAGCGATTCTTTTTCCTTCAGCCTTTCGAAAACCTTCCTGGACATCTCAATGTATTTCAGCGCGAGATCGTAATCGTTTGCCCTGCAGTAATTTTCAGCCATAGCGAGGTGTGCGTTGGCTATCCAGTATTCCGAAGGAAGCTTTTTGAGGAGGTCCTCAGCCTTCTGTAACTGTCGCAGGGCTTGAAAGTAGTTTCCCTGCCTCGAAAGAAATTTCCCATACTCGAGCAGTGTTTTTCCACGTTCATATATTTCAGCGATCTCATCGAGAATTTCGATGGCCTTTTCGTAATAATATATAGCTGAATTTGTGTTATCTTCTGCTAACAGTATTCTGGCCTGGATCTTATAGGAAATAGCTTCGTAAAGTCTGTTTCTCAAACGTTGAGACAATGAAAGTGCTTTCTCGAGATAAAGCCTGGCTTTTGCGATTTTGCCTCTATCGAGGTAACATTCGGATAGCAACAGGCAAATTTCAGCGGAATCACTACTTTCAGGTGCTATTTTCATTATAATTCTATGTGCTTTTCTGTAATTTGTGAGTGCGTCGGAATAATCTTTCAGAAGGTATTTAAGCTGCCCTAATTTGGAATAAAGTGAATAAAGATCGATTTTTGAGCTTTCCCCCGGGGTGACTTCTATGATGCTATTAAGGAGCTCAGAAGCCTCTGCAAATCGTCTCTGATAAATATAGATACCTGCTAATATGATTTTTCCTCTGATTGAATGTGGAGAATCAGGTCTATCATTCTGAAGTTCAGAGATACCCAACTTTGCCAATCTCTCTGCCCACTTCCATCTGCCTATCTGTTTGTACGTGAGAGCTAAATTAAGAAGGGCAGGTATCTCCCACTTTTTAATCTTTAGTTTCTTGGCAGTTTTAAGAACGGACTTGCGATATTCTAAAGCAGTATCCCAGTTTGAATAAATCTCATGAACCACTGCGAGGTATGACAGGGAGAACAAGATATTACTGGTTTCGTTTAGTCTTTTGAAAATATGTAACGAGCTTTCAAGGAATTCCCTGGCGGTTTGCACCTGACCTGTGTAGAGATAAGCTATTCCGAGGTTTCTTTGTATCAGAGCGAATGTTCTCTGCTCGTTAGTGGGTAGTAACTTTTTGTAGACCTGTTGGCCTATTTCAATTGCTTTCTTGAAATTTCCGATCATTATGTAATAATGGGACATCACGGTTCGTATGTACATGTTACTCAACGAGTGTGAGGGAAATTTATTCACATATTGTGTGAGGAGTTTGAATATCTTACTGAATTTGTTAAGGTGTTCATAGCATATGCATATCTGCCTGATCAAGAATATTTGCTCATCAGCGGTAAGATAGGGATTTCCCTTTAGTACTCTTTGGAACGTTATGGCAGCATTTTTACAATCTCCGTTTCTCATTCTTTCTTGGGCCTTGTGGAGATTTTTGTCATGAAGCTCCATGATGAGATCTCCTAAAAATCAAAAGTCAGCAACAAGAAGAGTTGATAAAGGGAATGGGCTGTACTAAGTAGAGTTGGTTGAGGTACAGACTCGTTGTGGAGACCATCGGGTAAAAATCTGTTTTCCCAATTTGAGCCTAAATTCGGAGGGAATGGTGGCTTTTTGTCGTTGTCAGGATTTAAAGACGGAGCATCTTCAGGTGAAAGTTGGTTGGGTGGAAGTGGTAATGCCCAGCTACTGCCGTAAGGAACCACGATACCATCCCCGTGAAGAGTCTTGGGGATCCCCATCAGGAGCACGAATAATGCCAGGAGGCACACCGTGCATACATCTTTGCGGATGTCCTTTTTATTGTATCTCATTGTTACACCTCCTTGTAAAAGAGCTTTCTTGAAATGTAATTCTTTGAATTTCTAATGTCAAGTTTTTTGTGGAGAGATAAAACCCCTGAGATTTCGCCCCCCTGGCAGAGAAAATGGCGTGAAAATTTTTGCGAGCTGTGAGAAGTTACCTCTGCCAGAGTTAAACAAAAATCCATTAAGCCTTAAATGAAAAAGGTTGATTAAGTTGTTTTAGACAGTGTGGATTTAGCTACTCAGGACTATAGTGAGGAATATAGTTAACTTAAAGAAACTCCGGGACTTACAACCGGGTTTCAGAGCCTGAAATCTTCCTCCTTAAGCCCCCTGTTGAGTTTCAGGTCTTTGATCCTGACACGGTGGATTAGTTCCCCGCTTGAGTCGAATTGTTCTATCAGGACAGGCAGGTGATTATCCGGGTCGAGGAGCAAAATTTCTTTCCACGTCCCGTGGTATTTTGCGGTGTCGCATCCGGTTGCCTCGAGGAGCAGGCCTTTGAGGCCCTCGACGGCAGTATCGCCCTTGAATTCCACTCTGGCCCTCGCGAGGTAATCGAGCCAGCGGCTCAGGATCGCTCCTATGTGGCTCTCGTCGACCCTGTGGCCCCTTATGGATAGGACCTTTTTCTAGGTGGGGTCCAAAGTGTGATTGAAGGCTCCGAGGATACCTACCTTACAAGCGCGAACCTTCTCCGTTTTCGTGTTGTAGATGACCACAGCTCACTTACTATCACCCTCTAGTAT
>QMLL01000241.1 GCA_003646715.1 Deltaproteobacteria bacterium | reverse complement strand
TTTTTGCCAGTTCCAATATCTCCTCAGGGGATACATGATCTCCAAGTATTCTTTTGCTATCTCTTGGCATCTGGGAAATGTCTGCGTTCTGGCAGAAAAGACATCGAAAATTACAACCAACCGTCGCCAGGGAAAAACTCCTGCTCCCGGGTTGGAAGTGAAACAGGGGTTTTTTTTCAATGGGGTCAATATGAGTGGCTACAGGTCTAGCATAAACCAAGGAAAAAAGTTCCCCGCTTTTATTTTCACGAACACCGCAGATGCCTCTTTTCCCTTCTTTTATCACACACCTGTGATTGCAAAGGTTACATTTGACCTTGTTATCTTCCAGTTTTTCATAAAGCCTGGCTTCCTTCATTGGCTGTTTCCCTCCCGATCTCAGGCGCTCCCGTATAGTAGGTGGGCTTTGGTGTAATGCCACCGGAAGAAGAATGAAGCGATTCTACCAGTGGCTGTTGAATAGTAACAAATGTAGGTTGAATATCAATATTCATCCCGATAAAAGCACCAAAAGGATTATGCTGAAAATGTTTGGTTCTTTCAAGCCATCTGAAGTACGGTAGTAGGAATTTAGGGAAGAAAACAGTAGTTTTCCAGGACATTTCAGAGCCGGACAATATTTCACTAATTATCTTTTTAAGTTCGAAAACGGAGAAAAATCTGGCGTTGGCAAACACGTTTCCCTTGTTTAGCTTTGAACTTATCCATCTTCTCGTGTTGGTAAAAGAATACCTGTTTAAGACACCCATGATTATTTGCTTCCTCGCGACTCTGGCCGCTTCCTGGATCGCCAGCCTGGGATCATCCACAAATTCAAGAGTGGTTATAAGTGCCACCACCTCGAATTCATTATCGTCAAAAGGTAGATCCTCAGCCACACCCCTATAAAAGGTAGCCCTGTCTCCCACTTTTCTTCTGGCAATGTCTAGCATATACGGAGAAGGTTCCACACCTGTGACGAAATATCCAAGTTCCGAAAACCACTCGAGGAAAATCCCGGTACCGCAGCCTACCTCCAGCAAACGTTCACCGGGCAGTGGTTTCAAAAAGGACCGGAGAAGATGTTTTTCCAGGGTCAGTACTTCACGGCCCACGCTGCTTTCGAACCACTTATCGTAATTCCTGGCATTTTCAAAATCAAAAACGTAACCCACAGTTTTCCTTTTTCGAAATGCAAATTCACAGAAAAAATTTGTTTTGTTTCAACCGGTATAATACCGACTGCAAAAAAGTTCTCCCTCTAACCTGTTGTACTTATTTAAAAATTGCACCTCGGGCGCCCGAGGTAACGAGTCGCGCGTAACGAGCGAGATAGCCTTCTTTTATTTTGGGATCCTTTGGTTTCCAGGCAGTTCTGCGTTTTTCAAGCTCAGCCTGATCTACAAGCAGTTCCAGTTTTTTCTCGGGAATATTTATTCGGATTTTATCGCCATCTTCGATCAATGCAATGGGACCACCTTCTGCAGCTTCCGGCGAAATGTGTCCTATTGCAGCTCCCTTAGTACCGCCACTGAATCTTCCGTCTGTAATCAGCGAAACCTGTTTATCCAGCCCCATACCAACTATGGCAGCGGTCGGGGTCAACATTTCCTGCATGCCAGGCCCGCCTTTGGGCCCTTCATATCGGATAACCACTACGTCTCCCGGCTTGATTTGCCCGCCCAATATCGCAGATGCAGCATCTTCTTCAGACTCGAAAACCCTAGCAACGCCAGTGTTTACCATCATCTCAGGCGAAACAGCGGACTGTTTTACCACCGCCCCCTGAGGTGCAAGATTGCCAAACAGAATCGCAAGACCACCTTCTTTGCTGTGAGGATTATCTATCGGTCTAATAATATCATAATCCAGTACCTGAATTCCTTCTAAGTTCTCTCCAACTGTCTTGCCCGTCACGGTCTGAACATCGGTATTGATCAAACCACCCTTCGCCAGTTCTGACATTACCGCCTGAACACCCCCTGCCGCATAAAGGTCTTCCAGGAAGACAGGGCCTGCAGGGCGAAGGCTGCACAGGTGAGGTGTTTTTTCGCTGATCGTGTTAAACAGCTCTAGATTCAGCTCTATACCTGCTTCGTGAGCTATGGCGGGTACATGCAGTACCGTGTTGGTGGAACATCCAAGAGCCATATCTACAGCCATAGCATTTTCAAAGCTTCTTTCCGTGGCTATATCTCTCGGCAAAATATTTTTCTCCACCAGTTCCATCACCTTCATCCCGGCCTGTTTGGCAAGCCTTACTCTGGCAGCAAGAACAGCCGGGATAGTTCCGTTCCCTGGCAGCCCCAGCCCCAGAGCTTCGGTCAGGCAATTCATGGAATTGGCGGTAAACATCCCGGCACAAGAACCACAGGTGGGGCAACCCTCGTTTTCTATTTCCAGCAGTTCATCTTCAGTAATTTTTCCGGATTTACAGGCACCAACCCCTTCAAACACGGTAATCAAATCAATCTTCTCTTTTCCCTTCCTGCCGGCAAGCATTGGCCCCCCGCTTACAACTATGGATGGAATATTCAGTCTGAGCATGGCCATAAGCATACCGGGAATTATCTTGTCACAGTTGGGTACCAGGACGAGCCCATCGAAAGGATGTGCCATGGCCATTATTTCAACGGAATCGGCAATAAGCTCCCTGCTTGCCAGAGAATATTTCATTCCCTTGTGATTCATCGCTATGCCGTCGCATACTCCAATGGTGGAAAATTCAATGGGTGTGCCTCCGGCAGCGCGTATTCCAGCCTTCACCGCTTCCACAATTTTATCAAGGTGAATATGCCCGGGGATGATTTCGTTGGCGGAATTGACCACTCCTATCAGCGGTCGACTGAGTTCCTCATCGGTATATCCCATTGCCTTGAATAGCGACCTATGGGGTGCTTTCTCCACACCTTTTTTCATCAAATCACTTCTCATAGCGCCGACTCCCTTCTCCGGTTAAGAAAGATAGTGATGTTTTTGAATTTTTAGGTTATGTTTAATTCATTAAGTGTTCGATAGCAAGGGAAAAAGGGGCGAATATGCGTTGTTTGCGCGCGTTTTTCCGCTTCTTCAAAAATAATTATGTTGACAACCGTATTCTAAATTCTTAATTTTGTTTAAAATATTTTTTCTAACTCCTCTCGTCGAATTGTGTACGTTGGCAGATATGAGCAAGTACTAAATTATTAACCTTTAACATTTGCTCATAAGGTAATGATACACAAGCACATTCAAGAAATATTTTTCCCGTTAACCCACGAAGCAGATCTGAGGTAAAGCCATGTTTGATGTAGGTATCGATGTTGGCTCCGTAAGCATAAATTGTGTCGTGATTGACGAAAGTGGAAAGATTGTCAAAGAATACCCTTATCTGAGGCATTTCGGGCGTTTTCTGGAAGAAGTGCAGAAAACCATCGCGAAAGTTTACGAAGATTTTTCTAAAGATAAAATAAAATCGGTTTCTATTACAGGAAATCACGGGAAGGTAATCAGTGAAAAGCTCGGAATTCCGTATGAGTTTGATTCCATAACACAGGTAGTCGGTGCGTGCCGTCTTGTGCCCGGAGTCCGAACAATAATCAGCATGGGTGGACAGGACGCCTGCTTATTTCGAATAGCTTACCACGACGGCGACTGGGAACTCGAATCCTTTACCATGAACGGACCGTGCGCGGCAGGAACAGGTTCCTTCATTGATCAGCAGGCAGAACGCCTTTCTTCATCTATTTACGGCGAGGAGATAGACTTTTCGTACGATCACATCGAAAAAACGCTCAAGGACTTTATAGAACTCGGGATGAAAAGCAAAGATCCCGCCCCTGTTGCGTGCAGGTGCACTGTTTTCACAAAATCAGACATGATTCATCTTCAAAACAAGGGTGAAAGCCTGGAGAACATAATTGCCGGACTTCACTACGGAAACGCCGCAAACTATATAAGCACGATTGTGTCCAACCAGAAACTGGAAAAACCCATAATTTTCATTGGCGGGGTGGCAAGCAATGCCTTGCAGGTCAGGGCATTCAGACATTACTACCCGGAGCTTATTGTTCCCGAACACCATACATCCGTGGGCGCTCTTGGCGTAGCTCTTCACGCACAAAAAAATGGCTGGGAGTGCCGACCATCTC
>QMLL01000240.1 GCA_003646715.1 Deltaproteobacteria bacterium | reverse complement strand
ATCAAATGCGAGAAAGATCAATGCAAAGATATAGTATGCAATGCTAAACTGAACCCATGCAGGTCCAATGGGCGGCATACCACTTTCATAGGTTTCTTCACGCTTAACGCCTTTACTGCGTTTAACTATCAGGTATGAAATAACGATGGGGATGATTGCGAAAATTAGTGCAACCAAGAGAAAAATCGAGATATACATAAAATCCGTATAAACGGAGGTAGGATGCATATTATTCCTCCCAGATCGCTTTGAGTCTCGGTCTTACGTTGAAGGACGTTAAAATCAAAATAAAAGCAAAATAAAATTTGTTCTCGAATCCCCTAAAACGAGCAACCTCTCTTGCCTTGGCATTTCTCACATAAATCAGGGTGAATGTCAAGCAAAAACTTTCACGTTTTCAAGTTCTCATTCTAAATATGAAAACCCTCTTTTCAATTACATGTAACACCGCGTATTTTCAAGATTTTATAATTAAACCGCCAAAACATCGAAACAAACCAGTTGAATAAATCTTCAAAAATAACAATTCGTAAGAAAACGGACCAGATTTACGTCGCGAATAAAGTACTGTAATTTCCATATCTTACATCAATACTCAGCCAGCACCATACGCGTCGTATGGGTGAAATATTTCACATATTTTCCACTGATAACAAAAAAACCTCTAGCTCATTCGGTCTCCTTTGTTGTAAAAACATGGAGTATTTCTGACAGATTTTCAAGATTCCTGCAATACCAATCCAAAGAGGGAAACCATGAAAAAAGAGAGAAGATCATATCAGCAATGGTTAGAACAAATTTACCTCCTTACCAAAAAAAGAAGATTACGAGATTTAAACATCCAGCTGGGAAAGCCTACTACTGAAGCCTGTACTGCTTCATACGAACCATCTGACCTCGATGAACTAAAACAACTCGCTATTTCTAGCAATCACGGTCTTGAAGTATATTACGAGGCACTGGATCACTTTTTAAGGACGAAAGCCGAACCTTTTCAAGCTATGCTAACCACGTGGATGAGTGGAGCCAAAGCGTATGTTAGAGATTCCGTAATTCCTTTCAATGATGCCATAAACTGGTGCCAAAATGCTTCCGATCCTGATGATCGAAAAACTCTGGCTAAAGAACTCCTGGCTCTGTGCAGATTTCTAACCCAGTTTAGCCATGCAACGTGGGAAGCGATTCTAAGCACCCTAATCGAAACGTTTGGCTTCAAAAGTTATCTTCACTACAACGAGGAAAAACGAAACATGTCGATCAGAGATGAGGCAACTGTGGCACAGGAGTTTCTCGAACAAACAAAAGATAGCTATTTTGATTCCATCTCTGCACTGACGTCAAAGGTTGCAAAGTTACCACTAGAGGAATCTTCCAGGTACGACGCGATCTACCTGCTGGGTTTGAGATACCTGGATCACCTCTTCCCCTCCGAATTCAACATGGCAAGAGTTGAAAAGTTTTTTGAAAGTATTGAGATACCACTTCGCGACAACAGAAATCTTAAAATCCACGAACTCAGCTCCGGTCGCCAGAGTTATTGTATACCGGTTGAAATCCCCGGAGAAATACATGTAATTGTGGGAAAAATCTCCGGGTGGTTGGACCTGGAGTCTCTTTTTCATGAACTCGGGCACGCTTTCAGTTTCCTGTACACAGATCCAAACCTTCCGGTTGAAAAAAAGGATTTTTTCCATTCTGCGGCTCTTCCTGAAAGTTACGCCTTCCTATTCCAGACAATGTGCATGTCAAAGCCTTTCCTTGTAGAAATAATGGGGATTGATCCCGAGAAAGCCTCCATTGTTTCAGGGATTCACAGGACAAAATGGACTACGCTGGCGCGGAGATATGCAGCAAAATTACTGGTTGAAATTAGAAATTTCGATAACGTGGATCTCCTGGAAGGAAAGCAATACTACTCGGAAGTAATGAAACGAGAAACCGGCTTTTCATATCAGCCGGACACCTACTTGTTCGACCTAATGCCCGACTTTTACACCCTCGATTACTTTCGGGGATTTGTAGGAGCAGCAATAATTGAAGATTTTCTCAACAGTAACTTCGGCGAGAAATGGTTCGTGAATCCGGAAGCATGCAAGCTCATTAAGAAATGGTGGTCCAAGGGTAATAGCCACGAATTATCCGGTTTCCTGGAAGTAGAATTAAAAAAGCCTTTTGACATAAAATGCTTTGTAGAACAATTGACTGAAGTTAATCTTCAAAAGGAAACCCTGGACAGGGTTCTCTAAACAGTAACATGCCCTCGTACGAGGGCATGTTTTCTTCTTCTTATTACACTATCTCTCAGTCCACGAAATGGTAATAATCCAGCCCGAAGTGAGTAATCTGTTCTTCTCCCATCAAGTATCTCAGGGTATTTTTTAGCTTCATTAGCTGGATAAAGAGGTCATGTTCAGGATAGAGGTTTTCCGCGTGCATGGGGCTTTTGAAATAAAAGGACAACCATTCCTGAATTCCCGTCAGACCTGCCCTCTGGGCAAAATCCATGAAAAGTACCAGGTCCAAAACAATAGGAGCCGCCAAGATGCTGTCCCGACACAGGAAATCCACCTTGATTTGCATCGGATAGCCAAGCCAGCCGAATATGTCTATGCAATCCCATCCTTCCTTGTTATCCCCCCTCGGCGGATAGTAATTAATGGTAACTTTATGGTAGAAGCCATCGTATAGATCAGGATAGACTTCCGGTTGAAGAATGTATTCAAGAACGGACAGTTTGCTTTCTTCTTTGGTTTTAAAGGAACCTTTATCGTCGAGAACCAACCCGTCTCTGTTGCCAAGAATATTGGTTGAATACCACCCTTCAAGACCCAGCATCCTGGCCTTCAGTCCCGGTGCTAGAATTGTTTTCATCAGTGTCTGGCCGGTCTTAAAATCTTTTCCGGCAATTGGAATTCCCTGCTCTTTGGCCAGTTCAATCAACGCCGGAATATCCACGGTCAAGTTTGGAGCACCGTTTATAAACGGAATGCCTGCTTCCAGCGCCGCAACCGCATATAGCATGCTGGGAGCAATGTTCGGATCATTGTCTTTTATGCCCTGATAAAATGAATCAACGGACTGATGAACTGCTGAGGGAGCAAGATACGTCTCCGTACTTGCGCACCAGATCATCACGCATCGATCAACATCATTGTCCTGTTTGAAATTTTCGATATCCTCCTTCAAAGCTTTGATATTATCTTCGTGAGTTTTATAAGGTTTCTGGTGATCACCATCAAGGTTACGTACGTAGTCTCTGTTAAACACCGCCGGAAGCGGTTCAATTTCCTTTAAAAACTCCGCTAGGGGATCTACATGTTTGTCTTCCAGCACTCCAGCCTGCTTGCAGGCATCGTAAGCATTGGCAGGATATATATCCCATCCACCAAATACCAGATCATCCAGGTCACTCAACTTAACAAATTCCCGGATCATCGGTATTCTTTTCTCAAACCTTTTTCCCAGGCGTATGGTTCCAAACTGGGTCAGGGACCCGATGGGCTTGGCATATCCTCTTCTTACTGCTTCCACGCCGGCCATAAACGTTGTACTAACCGCTCCACCCAGACCCGGAATCAAGACACCCAGCTTACCTTCCGGGGCAACTATGTTATTCTTTGTAAGTACTTTTTCCTTTTCCAATTTTAATTCCTCCTTAGCTAAAAAAATCTATAACAGTTAATTCATCAACCTCTATAAAAGTAACAGAACAAAAATGTTCCCAATCCACTTCCAGAATGATCTACATGTGGAATATAACAGCCCCTATCCTTTTAAGTATTCCACCTTTTTAATTCCATATTTCTCCAGCAGGTTTCTGATTTCTACCGGAAAAAGGTACAATACCTCGATAGCTTCAGCCGCCGGAACATTTTCCTTAAGGTATTCAGCAAGCTCAGTTATTTTATCCTTACTGTCCGATACGCACAGCCTGTCAGGCCGCTCCGTCGATTCCCCCGACGACTCTGCAAGGCAAACTGGAAACCATCCCTTTTTACCCTTCAGGAAAGCTACGTAAAATTGATCTTCTTTGTACTTTTCAAGAAACTCCTCACCGTTAAATTCCATACCTGTGTTACTCCACTTTTTTCTTTAATCTCAGGTACACGT
>QMLL01000239.1 GCA_003646715.1 Deltaproteobacteria bacterium | reverse complement strand
TAGGCAACAGCTTCGGCATCGGTTCCTGGGATCGGTTCAGTCAGCCGGACTATACAGCTTGGTAGCGGGTATTTTTCAAATTCATCCAATACAGCATCAAAAAAAGGGTTTCCATAGCTTGCAAAACCTAAGATGTCGGTCGAATCGGAAAGTCCTCGCTCGTACAGGGATCGATCAGTTGTTAAATGTACTTTACCTGTGATCCCCTCAATTCCTTGGATCAATATCGTTTTAGCATTTTCTTCTCCTGACACCACACACCCGAGATCGCGCAGGTATTTCGAATTTGTCAAAGCTTTCCAGACAGAGGTTAGCGTAACCGGTGGTGGGCTTTTATCTTGTTTTTGACTTAACCTAATATAGATGTCGTAGAGATCCTGAGCGGGAATTTCCATATTCTGCATTCGCTGGTACTGTATGGTCATTCGTTCTTTTGCTCTCTTCTCTAATTCCTCCGGTGTTAGTTCTCCCGCTGCAAGGTCATTAAATTCTTCTCTATGAACAGGTAAAAGTGAAAATTGCTGAAAACCAAGTACATCAAACGCTTGAGCCAATCGTTTCAGCAGTCGTTCATAGACAATTTGTTCGGCGGAATCAACATAGCAAAGATTAAGCACATGGACTTGCTCATGTTTCTGACCAATACGATCAATACGACCGATTCTTTGCTCCACTTTCATGGGATTCCACGGAAGGTCATAATTGATGAGAAGATCTGATGTCTGGAGATTAAGACCTTCAGCAGCCGCGTCGGTGCAAACAAGTATGTCTATCTCTCCACGAAGGAATTTGCGTTTGATTTCTTCTCTGCTGATATTTCGAAGCTGTTTGGTTTGAGGATCTACAAACTGTCCCCCCTTGCCTGAATATGTCCCTATTAACATAGAAGGATCAATGAAACGCAGGTGACTTACAATGTCCTGTAGCGTGTCGTAGAAACGCGTAAAAATGACTGTTTGCTTGAGTCTTCCGCCACTGATTCTCCGTCTATCTAGAATTTTTAAAAGCTCTCTCATTTTGGACGGTTTTTCTGAAATATCTTCTAACCCTGCCAGCATGTTATCCAGGTATTCTTTCTCCCATGAGAGATCCTCCACAGAGCGATCTTTTAACAACACTTGAAGTATTTTTTCATCGTCCTCTTCCTCTTCTTCAGCAATCCGTACTTCCATTTCGTCTACATCCAGATCCAGCCTGGCCGGATCAAGCAAATGATGCAGAGTAAGGTTTACCTTTTCCATTCTCCGTTTGATAGTCTCACGTATAGCAAACAAGCTCGACGCAAACCGCAGCCGTAAGAAGCTGAGATAGAATCCAAGGCTGGTTACAAGTTTTTTTCTGTCGGAATTGGCGGAAATTCTCTTCGACAGTTCTTTGCAGTAGGTTTCAAGGTTATCGTAAGCTTCCTTTTCTAAAGGAGTCATTATGATTTTGGGAATGGTGAGAATCTTTCGCCTTGGTAGGTTAGCCCCAAGCTTCCCCTTGTCCCGATAAATTTCTAAGAGTGGCCTTGTATGTCTCAACATAACCCTGGAAACAGGGGCGGCCAGGAACAGAAGTCTTTGAATGTTTTTCCGATCTATTCCTTTCGGGATTCTCCCTTTTTCGAGCCAGTGACTTGTAGCTCTTCGAATTCGTCCGTCTATCACGGCGTTTTCCAGATATGACCATAATAGCCAGTCATGTCGCCTGAGGAGTATTATAGCTCTTCGTAAGAAGTTCCATTCATCTTCTTTAATATCATGACCACGTACCAGATCGCCCAGAGCCTCATAATAAGCCCAGGTTAATGTGGGATCAGCATGGAAAGGTCCCGCTCTGTTTGTGAGATGTATCAGATCAAAGGCTTCGATCCAGTCAAGTTGCATAGGGGTTGCCGTAGCCATCCAGAGTGATTTGCACTTTTTCAGCAAATGATCCCTAATCGTGCGATAGACATCAACGAACTTGGGGTGAGTCCTGAGTCCTCTGGTGGGATTTTTTCTCCTTGCACAATGAGCTTCATCAATTAGTGCTATGTCAAATGGGTCACTTCCTAAAAGCTCTTTCTGTCTTTCTTTGCGTCTGAAAAGACCTGCCGAGACTATAATAAGGTCAGGCGCATAAAGTGTTTCGTTTTTACGAGTTTCATCAAGCGGGAAGATGTATTCGTGTCTCACAGGAGTCCCCGGTAAGGCACGAGCAAACGAGAGGAAAAATTTAGATGCCATTTCTCTCTGCCACTGTTGAGCCAGGTTCGCAGGTGGAACTATCAATACCCTCTTTATAAGACCTGTGAGGTAAAGGGAACGAATAGCCAGACCGGCCTCAATAGTTTTACCCAGACCTACTTCATCACATAGAAGATGACTGTAAGGCCACGTTTCTATCAATCTGCGTGCAACTATTTCCTGATGTGGCCACGGCTCAATAGGAGCAGTTTCAAGGCCAACAAACCTGCCACCGGGGAGAAGAGGACCATCTTTGATCAGAGCAAACTGAAGCCTTTCCAGCGGAGCCGGCGGTTCCACCTCCGGTACATAGGCTGATGAACCATCAATTTCTGTAGGCTGCTTTACAGATTCCCCAATCTTTATCAACTTCTGCCTAATTGCTTCCGGCAGGGTGAATACACGCAAAAATGGGCTTCGATCTTCCCACATAGCCTCAAAAGTCGCGTGCGCATCATCTGCCCGTTTTCGCTCGATTTCGCTCCACCAATCTGCATGTACATCAATATTTTCAGCGTTTAGAATCAGAGAAGTTCTAGATTCATTCAGTGATCCGCTGATGTATATGCGATTGCCAAAATGATCTGTAAATATTGCCCATTTCTCGTGGACATATCCATCTTCTGTGTCTCCAAACCTAAGTGGCTTTCCGGTTTCCCTGTGTACTCTGAAAGCGACTTTTACATCCAGGTGTCCTCGTGCTACCATCCAGCAAAGAAGTTCCACCCCGTGAGTCACATTTTCAGGCCAGTCCTCGGGTTCTCCAAGCTCATCATTCAAAAGACTCTCCATTCTTTTTGAATCTCCGTCGAGTATTGCTTTTACGTCCTCACGGGCAAGATCTGCTCCTACAATAAGTCTCATTTTTCCGTCGGAGGCAGTGAAGGCTGAAAAACCCTGCGATGCCGCAGCAAGAGAAGTAGAACGAAAATATCCAGCAACACGGTCATACCGCGCACTCAAGCGAAGGACAGGAATATAGAAGTCGTGGAGGATGTCTACAGGCTTGTCATCTGAGCTTATGGAAGAAGTTCTATATGAATACTGCCATGTTCGGCTCTTGAAGCTTCTGTATTTTTGTTTTGAATCTGTCATCAGTTACTAGTCCGAAATCTGCATTTCAGCTTTTACTTCAAACCAAACAAAATTGCCGCGGCCTCTTTTTTCAAAACCTCATCTGATACTTCATTCGCCCACACATTCAAAAGGTCTATAATGATCCCGGTATTATTTCCAGCAAACTGTGTGAGATAGCCGCGAGCCACAGGGATATCTCCCTCACGATAGGAAATAATCAGACCCTGAAGGATATCCCATTCTGTCTGGGGATTGGCGATTCGTTTTGGATTCCGTTCTTCCGGAAGTACCAGCCTGAGTTTCGAACCCTTTTTGACCAGCGGTGCGTGATAACCAGTTTCTTCTGCTTTCTGGATAGACCTGCGTCTGGCGCTCAACTCAGAATTTATTCCAATAAACCGGCCGTTCGCTGGATACCCACCTGGCTTGGTTTCAAGTCGAATGTTAAGTGATCGTGAAAGGTTTAAGGCTTCATCATAAGAAAAAGGGTTGAGACCGTAAATCCCAAACAAAGTCAGTGCCATTGCAGCTTCAGGCGATAGTTCTTCAACTCTCAGCCGACCTTTCGTGATACGTTTTATCTGGTTCTCAGCTACCACACGGCTGGCTTCAAGCATAGCCTGGAGGGGGCTTACCTCCTTATCACCGTCCAGAACCGGCCAATTTTCAGATAGCACCTTCAGAGCTCTTCCGTAACTTGCAACCATCTCATCCACCGGGTTTAACTTCAGTCGCTTGAACTCTTTCAACCCATCTTTCACTGCGTGCCGAATCTTATCCTGTACCCCTGTCCCTCCGAAACCACTCCAGGTGGCTGGTTCATGGGTTTTAGCGCTACGTTTTCGAC
>QMLL01000238.1 GCA_003646715.1 Deltaproteobacteria bacterium | reverse complement strand
TTTCCTGTTAGGATGGTACAATTCTGGTGACGGATCAATAAGATTGGTGACCCGTCCGTAATCTCTCACAATTTCTTCCGTATCGTAGATCCAGTGAACTCCTAGAGCAAGAGAATCCCCCACAAATGATCCGAATACCGCTGCCCTGGCTTTGTTTATGAGTGTGTCTTTACTCTCCGTCATGTGGTTACCCTCTCAAGGTCTTTACGACCGGGAAAATTGCTCGCCTATCAGATTTGTTAGTATTAAAATGGCTTGGGCCTTTGTTAGTACCACAGATAAGCTTTTTCTGCTGCCAAGAATATTTAAAAAGATAAGTCTATGTCAATAGTAGAAATTAAGGATGTACTAAAAAGCGGAAATCTAGCTCAGAAGATCCTGGAGCTTGAGTTTATCGCTAAAATTTATGAATCGAGGCTGTGGAGGGCCAGCAGGGCTTTTTCCCTCATATCCGGCATTCACCTGAGAAAGGAAATGAGGTTGATAGGTTCATTTCTAAACCTTGGTGGTGATGAACTCGTTCTGGATCTCGCTTGCGGTACAGGTCTCTATTCATGGTCTTTTGCTGACTCGTGCTCTGGGAGAACTATTATCGGACTGGATCTTTCGCTGGCCATGTTACGATTTGCCAGTAAGAGTGCAAAAAGCGCGAATTTGGAAAATATCTTTTATCTGCAGGCGGATTCTCACCTTCTGCCCTTCAAAAATTCAACCTTCACTGCAGTGAATTGTACAGGTGCTTTACATATGTTTAGTGATCCAATAGTGGTACTGAAGGAAGTCTCCCGGGTGACCAAACCTCAGGGAAAACTGAGTCTGGCTGTTCTCCGGGGTGAAACAGAATTTTCTAAGAAAATAGAACTAGTTCTGAGAAAACTGTCATGCGGGATTAAATTTTTTAGAGAAGATGAGATTTTGACTATGCTTGAAAATGCAGGTTTCAGACCGGTGATAATTTACTCAAAAAGGCTGTGGATGATACTCGGAGGGATTAAAGGGGTACAGGGCCAAGGTGGAATGTATTGAAATCTTTTCCAAAAAATCCTAAAATAACAGTTTCGAAAATGAACGGCTGCTTTGTGACAGGGTTCTTTGCTATCTTTCTTACGATCCAAGGGAGGTGAAGATAGTGATGAACGTGAGTGGAAGTTCAAAAGCATTAGGGCAAGCTGGTTCACATACAAAGTACATCAAGATAGCTTTACTTGTGACTTTTGCCTTTTTAGTTTGCTGTTCCTACGTCGTGTTCAAAGGTTTTCAGACGAAGAAGTGGCCTTCCCTATTCCACAGGAATTTGAAAATTTAGAACCTGCCGCAGGACAAAAAACTCAGCAAAAAGTATTATTGGCGTTCATTTTGCTGTGCTTTGTCATCGCATTTGGCATTGTGTTTGTGCACATGATGTCCAGATAGCGAATGTACTTCTCTATTTGTAAGAGAACCGTAAAAAATTTTTGAAAACTTTTCTCCGAAGCCATAACATTAACAGAAAAGGGTAGATTTTTGTTCATTATTTACGCTTGGGCCTTATGTGAGGTGTTTGCAGCATGGAAAATACGTTTGGAGGACTTCCCGGCGATTCAAGGAAGGCAATTACTGTAGGAAAAAGGGTTTTAGCTATTTTTACCATTATTTCTCTTCTGTTCTTGCTTGGCAGTTCTTACCTTGTGGTGAAGGGTTATGAGACAAAAAAGTGGCCATCTGTTGACGGAACCATTGTCTCATCAAAGCTTGTCAGGTATGGGAAGAAAAGCAGGGCGAAAATTGTCTATGAGTACCAAGTCAATGGTCAGAAGTTCAAAAGTGACAGAATTACTGTAGAGTCTTTGATTAATATTACGACTCGAACTGCGAAAAGTCTTGCCAGAAGGTATAGGGCTGGAGAAGTGGTTCGGGTTTATTATAATCCCAAGGACCATAAGGATTCGGTACTTAAGCTAGGGGTGGGCAATGAAGTCAAAGTCTTTTGTCTCATGTCTTTTTTCTTTTGTATATTTGGATTGCTCGGCCTGAAGCGTTTCGGTGGCCAGGTGGACGAGGTATACACCATTCCGCAGCAAGAGGTAGAGATTGAGCTTGGAGATAAGCAGGTTCTCCAGGTAGAAGAAGAGACCAAGCAGAAAAAGCCTATTAGGAAGTCCAGAGCCCTCAATTTTGCTACCCTGATAATTTTTATCCTGGTCAACGTGTTTGTGTTCTGGCCCATGGTTAAGCCGCTTTTTTTTAACAAAGGTAGGTACGAGAAGACGCCTACAGAAAAAAGAGCAATTTCGAAGAAAACATCTCCAAAACAACGTGAAAGATCAAGTAACAAGAAGGCGGGTAGCAAGACGGTTTGGAAAGAAGCGAAAGCATTAAAAAGCCGGGGTTTTAAGTTGTTGAAAGCCCGTAAATACGACGAGGCTGCAAAGGTATTCCACGAGTGCCTGGCGCTACTTGATACCATAGGAGGCGAAGAGTTACCTGCTTATCCGGCTGTTTTAAATTACATAGGATATTCATATTACAAGGGCGGAAAACTAAAAGAATCGGAAAAAACCTATAAGAAAGCTATTAGCATCTCTGAAAAGAAAGGGAGATCTGAAACACTTTCTGTAGCCGCTTCATGCGACGGGCTAGCGCGTGTTTATGCAAAGCAAGGGAAATATAGCGAAGCAGAAACTCTGTTCAAAAGAGCGATGAAAATATGGGGTCTCATAAAGGGAGGAGAAAATGGAAACAGCGTGGCTATTATGTATCGTTGTGCTGCTGTTCTAGATAAACAGGGCAAACATGAAGAAGCCAAAGCGATGAGGGAAAAAGCCAAAAGGGATCTTGAAATTATTAAGGCCAGGCGAAAAAAACGGCGCTAGCTGCGTCAAGCAGGGCGGGGATTTGCCTCCCCCGCCGCGAGTGCTTCCAAACTTTCTGGTTATATTTCGTAGGCTATTTCCTCGTATGCCAACAACGTCCAGGCTGTCATCGTAATCAAATTTGTTTTTCAACATAATGTCGTAGAAACAGCCCACACCGGCTATTATCCCGATTGCTGCAGCGGAAAGAGGGCTAACAAAACCTGCAGCGGGGGTGATTGTTGCAAGCCCCGCAATTGCACCACTGGCAGCTCCCAGAGTTGTGGGCTTCCCAAGAAATTTCCATTCCATTGCCAGCCATGCCAGCGTACCTGTGGCTCCGGCAACGTGAGTTGCAACAAATGCACTGGCAGCAAGCCCGTTGGCAGCTAGTGCACTTCCTGCATTAAAACCAAACCTGCCAAACCACAGAAGTCCCGCACCTAGGAGTGTCATCGGGAGATTGTGCGGTTTGATTGTACAGGGGTTATAATTATGGAACAAAAATACAAAAAAGGATAAGGTTTAGATGAGGTTCTTATTTCATCGTCCGACATGATAACTTACGCGAAGTTTGTACATCAATCTAAGTATCTGGATTCCCGCCAAGCCCGGCTCGGTCGCGACTTTCGCGGGAACGACGTTGATATTAGCCGTCTTCTATTCATGCATTACCCTTTTGTCATTCCTGCGGAGGCAGGAATCCAGTATTATTGGTTCAAAAAACTGTGCGGGAGAAGTATTATTGCAAAAGAAAGATAGTGGAACAATATACGTAGTTGGCACTCCCATTGGGAACCTTGGTGACATTACCCTGCGAGCGCTGGATACGCTAAAGAGTGTTGACGTTGTAGTTGCCGAGGATACTCGAAGAACGTTGAAGCTTTTAAATTATTACGAAATTAAAAAGCCTCTTGTGAGTTATCATAAACACAATGAGAAAAAGCGATCTGTTGAGCTTATCGAAATGCTGAAATCCGGGAAAGACATTGCTGTGGTTTCCGATGCCGGAATGCCCGGCATATCTGATCCAGGCCGGGAGTTGATCAAAAAGGCATGGGAAGAAGGAATTGATATTGAAGTTGTACCGGGCGTATCCGCAGTTACTGCGGCGCTGAGTATTACAGGCTTTGAAAGCACCCCGTTTGTTTTCTGTGGTTTTCCACCTGCTCGGGGTAAGGAAAGAAAAAGATTTTTCAAGGAGCTGGCAGGTGAAAAGTTAACCACCGTTTTATTCGAATCGCCTGCAAGGTTCAGGAAAACTCTGAAAGATATCCTGGAACATCTAGGGAACCGACGTATAGTGGTAGCAAGAGAACTCACGAAAATTCATGAAGAGATTTTTCGCGG